>NZ_VIRJ01000050.1:0-37723 GCF_006874435.1 Microbispora sp. KK1-11
TGCACCGGCTGCGCGACCAGGCCACGAAGAAGGACCCGCTGGCCGCGCTGTCGGACCAGGAGCGGCAGATCCTCGAACTGATCGGCGAGGGCCTGACCAACCGCCAGATCGGCGAGCGGATGTTCCTTGCCGAGAAGACGGTCAAGAACTACGTGTCCAACCTGCTGAGCAAGCTCGACATGCAGCGCCGCACCCAGGCCGCCGCGCTCGCCGCCCGCCTCAAGGCCGCGCAGGAGAGCTGAGCCGGGGCCGATCGACGTCGACGACGGGACCTTCGTCCCTAACCCGCCAGGCGGTCGATCCCTCAGGCTTGCAGACATGAAGCTCGACTCGGCCGGCCTGGAGATCCTCAGCGGAGGGGAATGCCTGGACCTGCTGGCCTCCGCCCCCATCGGCAGGATCGTCTTCACCGATCGTGCCCTCCCCGCCGTCCAGCCGGTCAACTTCTGCCTGCTCGACGGGAACATCGTCATCCGCACCGCCCCCGGTTCGAAGCTCGTCGCCGCGGCGCGCAACACCGTCGTGGCCTTCGAGGCCGACGACTTCGACGCGACGTTCCGCACGGGCTGGTCGGTGACCGCGGTCGGGCACGCCCGCGCGGTCTCGGAACCGGAGGAGATCGCCCGCCTGTCGGCACTGCCGCTCACGCCGTGGGTGCCCGGAGCCCGCGACCACTTCATCGTGATGGCCCCCGAGCAGATCTCCGGCCGCCGGCTCAACCGATAGCACGCGCGAAAAACGCCCGCCTCGTTCCCCGAGGCGGGCGTTCTCGCGTACGTCAGCGGGTGACCGTCAGACGGCGGCGAAACACCCAGTAGGTCCACGCCTGGTAGGCGAGGACCACCGGAGTGAAGATCGCCGCGACCCAGGTCATCACGCCCAGCGTGTACGGCGTGGACGCCGCGTTGTGGACGGTCAGGCTGTTGGCGGGGTCGAGCGCGGGCATGACGTCCGGCCACAGACCGCCGAAGAGCGTGACGGTGACCGCGACGATGGCGGCCGCGTTGGCCGCGAAGGCCCAGCCGTCCCGGCCGCGCAGCGTCGCGACGAGCGCGCCGGCGATCCCGGCGGCGGCGACCGCCACGCTCGCCCAAGTGCCCGCGGTGCCGGTCATGAGCTGCGTGACCAGCAGGAACGCCCCACCCAGGGCGAGAGCGGCCAGACCGGTCCACCGGGCGGCCGTCCTGGCCCGCTCCCTCAGCTCGCCGGTGGTCTTGAGTGCGGTGAACACGGCGCCGTGCAGGGTGAACAGCGCCAGCGTGGCCGCGCCGCCGAGCAGCGCGTACGGGTTGAGCAGGTCGAGCAGGCCGCCGGTGTACTCGTGCCGGGCGTCCAGCGGGACCCCGCGCACGATGTTGGCGAAGGCCACGCCCCACAGGAAGGCCGGGCCGAGCGAGCCCCAGAAGAACGCGCGGTCCCAGCCCCGGGTGCTGTCGCTCTTCGAGCGATACTCCAGGGCGACCCCGCGCACGATCAGGGCCAGCAGGACCAGGAACAGCGGCAGGTAGAAGCCGCTGAACAGGGTGGCGTACCACTCGGGGAAGGCGGCGAACGTGGCGCCGCCCGCGACCAGCAGCCAGACCTCGTTGCCGTCCCAGACCGGGCCGATGGCGCGCACGAGCGTGCCGCGCTCCGCCTCGTCGCGGCCGAGGAACGGCAGCAGGACGCCGACGCCGAAGTCGAACCCCTCCAGCACGAAGTAGCCCGTCCACAGGACGGCGATGAGCAGGAACCAGACGGTGGTGAGCTCCATGGATGCGTCCTTCAGTACGACAGGGCCGGGAGGGCGGGCTCGTCCTGGTGGACCGCGTCCTCGGGCTCGGGCCCCTTGCGGATGAACTTCAGCAGCAGGCGGACCTCTATGACCGCGAGCACGGCGTAGACCAGCGTGAAGCCGACCAGGGTGGTGGCGACCTCGCCGACGTCGGAGCCGGGCGAGACGGCCGCGGCGGTCCGCATGACGCCGAACACGGTCCACGGCTGGCGGCCCATCTCGGTGAAGATCCACCCAAGTGTGTTGGCCAGGAACGGCAGCCCGATGCCGAGCACGCCGATCCGGTAGAACCAGGGGTTGCCGGGCAGCCTGCGGCGGCGGGTCAGCCAGAGCCCGGCCAGCGCCAGCAGCCCGGCCAGCGCGCCGAAGCCGATCATCAGGCGGAACGACCAGTACGCGAGGCCGACGACGGGCCGGTAGTCGCCGGGGCCGTACGTCTTCTCGTACCTCGCCTGGATGTCGTTGATGCCCTCGACCTTCCCGTCCAGGGTGTTGGTGGACAGCAGGCTCAGGCCGTACGGGATCTGGATGTTGAGGTGGTTGCGGCCGTTCTCCACGTCGCCGACCGCGAAGATCGAGAAGCCCGCGGAGGACTCGTCCTCCCACAGGGCCTCGGCGGCGGCCATCTTCATCGGCTGCTGCTTCGTCATGATCTGCGCCTGCCAGTGGCCGGTCAGCATCACCCCGGCCGACGCGACCAGTGTGACCACCAGGGCGGCGCGGGCCGACGCGCGGAACAGGTCCACCTCGCGCCTGCGCGCGAGTTGCCAGGCGCTCACGCCGATGACGAACGCGCCTGCCGTCACGAACGCGCCGAAGATGACGTGGGGGAACGCCGCGAGCGTGGTCGAGTTGGTCAGCACCGCCCAGATGTCGGTCAGTTCGGCGCGCCCGGTGACCGGGTTGAGCCGGTAGCCGACCGGGTGCTGCATCCAGGAGTTGGCGGCGAGGATGAAGTACGCCGAGATGTTCGTGCCGATCGCGGCCAGCCAGATGGTCGCGAGGTGGACCTTCGGCGGCAACCTGTCCCAGCCGAATATCCACAGGCCCAGGAAGGTGGACTCCAGGAAGAAGGCCATCAGTCCTTCCATGGCGAGCGGCGCGCCGAACACGTCGCCGACGAACCGCGAGTAGGCGCTCCAGTTCATCCCGAACTGGAACTCCTGGACGATGCCGGTGACCACGCCCATCGCGAAGTTGATCAGGAACAGGCGGCCCCAGAACTTCGTCATCCGCAGGTACGCCGCGTTGCCCGTACGGTGCCAGGCCGTTTGGAATCCGGCCACGAGAACCGACAGGCCGATCGTGAGCGGCACGAACAGGAAGTGGTAGACGGTCGTGATGCCGAACTGCCACCGGGACAGATCCAGGACGTCCATGGGGGCTCCACACGCTGATGAGGGACGTCTGAAGCCTGGCCCAGCCCGGATCACGGCCCCAGGGCTACCTGACCCGCCTCGGGGGGACCTTGGTCACTCCGTGGGAAATGATGGGAACGTGCGTGCCCGTCCCGTCTCCCCGTCCCTGCTCGTGGAGGAACTCGCCGACCTGATCGCCGACCGGCCGCGGGACGCGTGGGTGCGCGTCGCCGTGGACGGCGCCCCCGCCGCCGAACCGGGACGGGTGGCCGACGACCTGGTGGAGCCGCTGCGCCTGCGCGGCCGGGAGGTCCTGCGGGTGCCCGCGGCCGGGTTCCTGCGCCCGGCCTCGCTCCGGCTGGAGTTCGGCCGCACCGACCCCGACGTGTTCTACGACGAGTGGCTGGACGTGGGCGGCCTCACCCGCGAGGTGCTCGAGCCGCTGGAGGCGGGCCGTACGGGCCGGCGTACGGGCAGGCGTATGGGCAGGGTGCTGCCCTCTCTGTGGGACAGCGAGCGCGACCGGGCCACCCGCGCGGACTACGTGACGCTGAAGCCGGGCGGGGTGGTGCTGCTCGACGGCGCGCTGCTGCTCGGGCGTGGCCTGCCGTTCGACGTGACCGTCCACCTGTCCATGTCGGCCGCCGCGCTGGCCCGCCGTACGCCGCCCGAGGAGCGGTGGACGCTGCCCGCCTACGAGCGGTACGAGCGCGAGATCGGCCCGGCGCGGGCCGCCGACGTGGTCGTCCGCGTCGAGGACCCGCGCCACCCCGCTGTGGTCAGCCTCTAGAGCCCGTACGCCTCCAGCAGGCGCAGCCACACCTCGCTGACGGTCGGGTACGCCGGGACGGCGTGCCACAGGTCGTCCAGGGGCACCTCGGCGGTGACCGCGATCGTCGCGGCGTGCAGCAGCTGGGCCGCCCCCGGGGCCACGAAGGTCACGCCGAGCAGCACCCGGCGGCGCTCGTCGACCACCGCCTTGGCCTTGCCCCGGTAGCCGTCGCCGAGGAGGTAGCCACCCGCCACCTGCTCCATGTCGTACTCCACGACCCGCACGTCGAAGCCCTCGGCGCGGGCCTGCGCCTCCGTGCGGCCCACCGCGCACACCTGCGGATCGGTGAAGACCACCTGCGGCGCCCCGGCCCGGTCCGCGCGGTCGCGCATGCCGGGCCGGTCGTCCGCCTCGCCCCGGGCCCGGGCGACGATCACGTCGGCGGCCACCCGCGCCTGGTATTTGCCCATGTGCGTGAGGAGCGCGAGGCCGTTGACGTCCCCCACCGCGTAGAGCCAGCCGTCCGCCACGCCGGTGGCCCGCATGCTCTCGTCCACCGTGATCGGACCGGACTCCGGCAGCCCGACCGTGGTCAGGCCGAGGTCGCCGACAGCGGACCGGCGACCGGCGGCGACCAGGATCTCGTCGGCCGTGACCGTCCCTCCGCTCGCGAGCCGCACCGTGATCTCGCCGCCCGGCTCAGGCCGCTCGACCTTCTCCGCGCTCTCGTGCGTGCGGATGTCGACCCCCTGGTCGGTCAGCGACCGCGCGACCATCTCCCCGGCGAAGGGCTCCATCCTCGTCAGCAGCTCGCCGCCCCGGACGAGCATCGTGACCTCCCGGGTCCCGAGCCCGCGCATGGCCTGCGCCATCTCGCACGCGACCACGCCACCGCCGATCACGACGAGCCGCTCCGGTACGGCACGCACCCCGGTCGCCTCACGGTTCGTCCACGGCTCGGCCGCGGCGAGACCGGCCACGGGCGGGATCACCGGGCGGCTCCCGGTGGCCACCATGACGGCGTGGTTCGCGACGAGCGTGCGGGTGCCGCCGTCGGCCGTCGCGACCTCGACCCGCCGGGGGCCGGCGAGCCGTCCCGTGCCGCGCACGAGCGTCACGCCCGCAGAGTCGAGCCACCGGGCCTGTCCCGCGTCGTCGTAGTGCGAGACCACGGCGTCGCGCCGGGCCAGCACCGCGGCGGCGTCGATCGGGCCGCCCCCGGCTGACTCGGCCAGCCGCAGCCCCGTGACCCGGCCCACCTCTCCCGCGAGGTCCACCGGCCGCAGGAGCGCCTTGCTCGGCATGCAGGCCCAGTAGGAGCACTCCCCTCCCGCCAGCTCGCTCTCCACGATGACGGTGCTCAGGCCGGCCGCCGCCACCCGTCCCGCGGCGACCTCGCCCGTCGGACCTGCGCCAATCACGATCACATCGAAGACTTCCACGGGCTCCACCCTGTCACGGGTGCGTCCGTGACGTGGAGACGAGCCCCCCTTCGTAGGCGGCGATGACCAGCTGGGCCCGGTCGCGCGCGCCGAGTTTGGCGAGCAGGTGACCGATGTGGGTCTTCACGGTGGCCGTGCTCACATGCAGGGCCGCGGCGATCTCCAGGTTGGACAGGCCGCGCGCGACGAGCGTGAGCACCTCCCGCTCGCGGGCGGTGAGACCGTCGAGCAGGGGGCCGGGCCGAGGCCGGTCCTCGGCGGTCCGGGCGAGCTGTGTTGAATGGGCAAACTGGGCTATCAGCCGCCGCGTCACGCTCGGCGCCAGCAGCCCCTCGCCCGCGGCGATGACGCGGATCGCCGTCAACAGGTCGGCGGGCGGGGTGTTCTTCAGCAGGAACCCGCTCGCCCCGGCCCGCAGCCCCGCGTAGACGTACTCGTCGAGGTCGAACGTCGTGAGGATCAGCACCTTCACGCCACATGCCTCGCCGCAGATGCGGCGGGTCGCCTCGATGCCGTCCATGCCGGGCATCCGCACGTCCATCAGCACGACGTCGGGACGCTCGGCGCGGGCCAGTTCGACGGCCCGCGCCCCGGTGCCCGCCTCGCCGACCGCGACCAGCCCCGGCGTGCTGTCGACCAGCAGGCGCAGGCTGCCGCGCAGCAGTTCCTGGTCGTCGGCGAGCAGCACCCGGATCGGCTCGGCCTCGTTCACGTCCCCTCCCGTTCCAGCGGCAGGCGGGCGAGCACACGGAACCCGCCGCCGGGCAGCGGACCGGCCGTGAAGACCCCGCCGTGCGCCGTGACGCGCTCGCGCATGCCGATCACACCATGCCCGGGCGGACCGGGGGGCAGGACCCGGCGTCCCGGCCCGTCGTCGGTCACCTCGATCCGCACCTGTTCTCCCTCGTCGCGCACAGAAACCCGGCAGGCCGCCGGGGCCGCGTGCCTGACCACGTTGGTGACGGCCTCCTGGACGATCCGGTGGACCGCCAGCTCCAGCGCCGGGGGCAGGCCGTCCGTCACCCGCACGTCCAGGTCCACGCGTACGCCCGCCGCTGCCGCGCGCTCGGCGATGTCCGGCAGCGCCGCGAGGCCCGGCGCCGGAGACAGCGCCGGAGACAGCGTGGCGGGGGCCATACGCAGCACACCGAGCATGTGCCGCATCTCGGTCAGCGCCTGCCGGCTCGTGGTCTCGATGACCCGCAGCGCCTCCAGCGCCTCCTCGGGCCGCCGGTCCGCCACGTGCGCGGCGACCCCGGCCTTGACCCCGATGAGGCTGAGCGTGTGGGAGACCACGTCGTGCATCTCCCTGGCGATGCGCAGCCGCTCCTCGGTCACGGCGCGCTCGGCGGCCTGCTCGGCCCGGCGCGCGGCGTACGCACGGCGCTCCCGCACCGCCCGGCCGATCGTCCAGGCGCCGCCCAACGCGAGCGAGCCGAGCACGACGGTCTCCACGATCCGCCTGACCTCCGGCTCGGCCGCCACGCCGCCGAACGCCGCCAGCAGCAGCGCCCCGACGGTCAGCGCGCCGATCGCCGCCGTCGGCTCCCACCGGCGCCGCCGCGTCGTGAGCGCGACCGCATAGAGCGCGTACGCCGCGGCGGCCAGCGGTTCCCGCGCGACGCCGAGCGCCATGGCCGCCGCGGACGCGACCGCGACGACGCAGAAGACCGGCAGCGGCCACCGCCGCCTGACCGCGAGCGGCAGCGTCATCGCGGCGATCAGACCCCAGGCCGCCGGGTGCTGCGCGTCTCGGGAGTTGACGACCAGCACGAACGCGTAACCCAGCGCGGCCAGCAGGTCGAGCGCGACCAGCTCGCGGGGGCGCAGCGGCCGGGGGAACAACGGCCGAACGTCCGGATCGTCCACGCGCCCACGCTAGCCATACGCGCGTACGGCCGCCTCCCTCCCCGGTCTGTCATGCCACGGTCTGAGGCGCGTCCGGCAGATCACACTTCGCTCCGACGCGGGGAACAGGCGGGCCGCGAGACCGTCGGAACATGATCGAAGTCAGAGCGCTGACCAAGCGCTTCGGACGCACGGTGGCCGTGGACGGGCTGACGTTCCACGTGAAACCAGGCCGCGTGACCGGGTTCCTCGGTCCGAACGGCGCGGGCAAGTCCACGACCATGCGGATGATCCTGGGCCTGGACCACCCGGCGAGCGGCGAGGCGCTGGTGAACGGCCGCCGCTACGACCGCATCCGCCACCCCATGCGGGAGGTGGGCGCGCTCCTTGACGCCGGCGCCGTCCAGGGCGGCCGTACGCCTCTCGGCCACCTGAGCTGGATGGCCCGCGCCAGCCGGATCGGCCGCGACCGGGTCGTGTCGGTCATCGAGCAGGTGGGCCTGGCCGGCGTCGCCCGCAAGCGGATCGAGGGCTTCTCACTCGGCATGCGCCAGCGCCTCGGGATCGCCGCCGCGCTTCTCGGCGATCCCGGGGTGCTGCTGCTCGACGAGCCGGTCAACGGCCTCGATCCGGACGGCGTGCGCTGGATCCGCGAGCTGCTGCGCGGCCTCGCCGCCGAGGGACGCACGGTGCTCCTGTCGAGCCACCTGATGAGCGAGATGGAGCTCACCGCCGACCACCTCGTCATCATCGGCCGCGGGCGGCTCATCGCGGACACCCCGATGCGGGAGCTGACCGCCGTACGGGACGTCCTCGTCCGCAGCACCCGCGCGGGTGACCTCGCCACCGCGCTGTCGGCCGCGGGCGGGACGGTCACCGCCGAGGACGGCGGGGGCCTGTCGGTGCGCGGCCTCGATCCGGAGGAGATCGGCGACCTCGCCGCCCGGCACGCGATCCCGCTCCACGAGGTCACTCCACGTGGCGCCTCGCTGGAGGAGACGTACATGCGGCTCACGGCTGAGCTCACGGGTGGGGGTGCGGACCGGTGATCGACGCCCTCGCCGCCGAATGGCTCAAGCTCCGCACCCTCCGGTCCACCTCCGTCGTCCTCGGCGTGGTCGGCGTCGTCGTCGCTCTCATGGCCCTGCTGGCGTGGTACGCCGTCCACCTGTGGGAGGGCCTGCCGCCCGATCAGCGCGACCGTCTCGAGGTGTCGTCGCTGCCCGAGCTCGCCAACTGGCTCGCCTCGCTGTGCCTGGCCGTGCTGGGCGTCCTCGCCTTCTCGGGCGAGTACGGCACCGGCATGATCCGCACCACGTTCACCGTGCTGCCGTCACGCGGGCGGGTGCTCGCCGCCAAGGCGGGCGTCGTCGCGGTCGTCGCCTTCTGCACGGGGCTCGCGGCCGTGCTCGCGACGTACGCGGCCGGGCGGCTCATCATCGGCGATCGGCCCATCCGGGGGCAGTCGGCCGAGGCGCTGAGCCGGCAGATGCCGCTCTTCCTCGCGTTGAGCCTGTCCGTCGCGATGTTCGCGCTGCTCGGCCTGTGCCTCGCCGCGATCACGCGGTCGGCCGTCGCCGCCGTCGCCGCACTCGTGGCGGTCTGGTATGTGCTCCCGATCATCGTCAACAACATCCCGGCACCCTGGAACGAGCGCATCGGCTCGATCCTGCCGGGCGCCCTGGCGGGCCAGCTGGCCGGCACAGGCAACCCCCAGTCGCTCGGCGGCGCGCTCCTGTCGCCGCTCGCCGCGCTCGCGGTGACGGCCGCCTGGGTGGCGGTGCCGTACGCGGTGGCCGCCGTCCTGCTGGCCCGCAAGGACGCCTGACGGCTCAGCTCGCGCTCAGCGGCACGCAGGCCCCGGTGGTCGCGGTGGGCGCGGTGGCCGGCTTCACGGCCGTGCTCGCACCCGCGTCCGCCGCGAGGGACACCTTGGCCGTGAGCGAGAGGGTCAGGGGCAGGGTGAGACCGGGCGTACAGGCGGGAGCGCACGTCGCGGGCGCGGGCTTCACCACCGGCTTCACGACCGGCTTCACTACGGGCTTCACCACCGGCTTCACTACGGGCGCGGGCACCGGAGCCGGAGCGGGCTTGACGACCGGCGCGGGCACCGGCTTCTCCACGGGCTTCACCACCGGCGCGGGCACCGGAGCCGGAGCGGGCTTGACGACCGGCTTGACGACCGGCTTCACGACGGGCTTCACGACGGGCTTCACGACCGGCGCCGGATCGGGCTTCGACACGGCGGGCGTGGGCGTGACGACGACGGGCCGCTTGCCGGGATCGACGTGCGGCCGGGGCGCCGGGCCGTCCTGCTTGCCGTCCTTCTTCTCGTCCTTCTTCACGTCGACGGAAGCGTCCACGTCGCGCTTTTCCACCTGCGGGGAGACCGTCGTCTTGCTGTTCTCCTCCTGGCCTTCGCGGTTGATCTCGACCGTCTCGGGCGTGTCCAGCAACGCGGCCATCTGATCCTGGTTGGCGTACTGCTGGGCGACGGTGCTGCCGTTCTGCCAGTTGTAGGGCAGCGCGACCGCATCCGTCGTCTCCTTCTGGAACGGCGTGAGGACCAGCGTGAGGTCACGCAGCAGGTGCTGCTGCTGGCGCTGCTGCTCCCGCAACCGCTGATTGTGCCGGTGCCCGTTCTTCTGGCGGTTGCCCTGGCCCCGGGAGTGCGGATGACCGAACCGGACGAGGCCGTGCTGTGCGGACATCGTGGCGGCCCCCGCCGGAGCCGCGACGAGAGGAACACTCGCGATCACGGCGCCACCGGCGAGTACGGCGCCGATCGCGAGGATTCCGGCGACGCTCGTGTTGTTTGCCATTTCGTTTTCCCCCTAGAACATCCACAGCACAACCACCGTGCTTACCGATCTCGGGGTTTCCGCGCAGATCACCGGACAAACGAGCTAAGACCCGGTCTTTCCCTTCCCCTGCGCATTGTTGAGGCCACCGCAGGTTTAAATGTCCGTCTTATGAGAGAAATGTCCTGACACCGCCTGATGTCGTCCGCCGTACCGTCGCGAAGTGAGGGTGAGGCGGGTCAGGGTACGGCTCAGGCATGACTTCTGCACGGGACGAACTGGCGGGGCTCGACCCCTTCGACATCTTCGACACCGAGGCGGCGAGGCTGGACCGCTTCTTCTCCTCCCTGGACGAGGACGGCTGGAACCGCCCCTCCCGATGCGACGGCTGGACCGTGCGCGACGTGCTCGCACACCTGGCCGGCGAGGAGTTGTACAACCACGCGTGCCTGGACGACGACGTCGACGGGTTCTACGAGCTGCTCGAACACGAAGGCGTGCGCGGCGGCTTCGACGGCTTCAACGAGTGGTGCGTGCGCAAGCGGCACGGCCTGCCGGTGGAGCAGGTGCTCGACGAGTGGCGGACCAGGAACGGGGAGACGCGAAGGCGGATGCGCGCCCTCGGCCGCGACGGCACGCTCCACACGTCGGCCGGCCCCTACCCGGCCGGTCTCCAGACCTTCCACTACGACTCGGAGTACGCCACGCACGCCGACGACGTCGGGGCTCCCGTGACGCCCGACGAGGCCGGCGACCGCCTCGGCTGGCGGGTCCGGGTCGCCATGTTCGTGCTGGAGGAGCAGGGGTCCAAGGCACGGATCGAACAGGCCTGCGGCCGGTTGCAGGTGCAGGTGGACGACGGCCTGACCGCCGACCTCTCCCCCGAGGAGTTCGTCGACGCGACGGTCGGCCGTCTGCCCGCCGGGCATCCTCTCGACGCCCGCGTCAGGGGCGCGCTGCGCTGCCTCGCCTGAGCCGCGCACCGGAGACACAGCTCCGCCACGAAGACAACACGCCGGGTGCCCCTGCGGGCACCCGGCGTGCGGGACATAACGGATCGGATCGTGCCCTCGGCACCGGTGGTAATAAGGCGCTCGTCTCCCGCCTCGGCGGGACCGCCGCCCACGACCCGGTGTTCCCGGGAGCGGGCCGTACGGGCAGGGCCGCACGCACGGGCGCGGCTCTCGAAGTGACGGCAGCCGCGGTGACGGGCGCGGCGGAGCGCTGACGTGCTGTGCCTCCCACTGAACCTCCCGCTGGGCCTCCCACTGGGCACCGGTACGGCAGGCTGACCGGACGTTCACGGCCGGGCGGCCGGGTGGGACCTCCGGGCCGGCGGTCGGCGGCGGCGCGACGGCGCGCCGGATATGGAATGCGTATCGATAAACGCCTCATGCGAATTCCCCGAATGAAAATGCGGCCAGGACAGGCCGGTTTTGCCCGGGGGGATCCAGACGTGCGGCGGCCCGTCAACGATGCACCGGGATCGGGCCCAAATCAATCAGGCGCGCCGCAGAGAACGCATTCCGCCCGATTAGACAGGAGATCAGGGCAGCCAGGAGACGCGGCCGCGCAGCAGGCCGTACCCGACGAAGGCGACCACATCGATCAGCGTGTGCGCGGTGATCAGCGGCATGGTCCGGCCCCAGCGCTGGTAGAGCCGGCCGAAGACCACGCCCATCGCGATGTTGCCGACGAAGCCGCCGAAGCCCTGGTAGAGGTGGTAGGACCCGCGCAGGACGGCCGACGCCCCGACCGCGCGCCACGGCGACCAGCCGAGCTGCCCCAGCCGGTGCAGCAGATAACCGGCGACCAGCACCTCCTCCAGCACACCGTTCTGAGCGGCCTCGGCGACCAGGACCGGGATCCGCCACCAGGTGTCCGGCAGGCTGTCGGGCACGACGTTCAGGTTGATCCCGGAGCGGAAGGCGAACAGATAGAACACCAGACCGGTGCCGCCGATCGCCGCCGCCAGCACGGCGCCGCGCAGCGTGTCGCGGCCGGGCTCACGCCAGTCGGCCCCGATCGTGCGCATGGACTCGCCCGATCGGGCCAGCAGGTAGGCGACGAGCCCCACCGGCGCCACGTTCACCGCGATCCCCGCCAGATGCAGTGTGAGATCCAGCCACGGGCGGCCCGGGGCCAGCGAGCCGACGAGCACGGCGTGCTGGTCGCCCAGGTCCTTCGGCGCGGTCAGTGCGCCGATGAGGCGGATGAGCGACAGCAGGGCACTGGCACCGAGCGAGACCGCGAAGACCGCGATGATCTCCGGGCCGATCAGCCGCGGTGTGAGCCCGCGCAGGGCGGTCGCGTCGGCGGTGGCGTCGTCCATGCTGGCAGGGTAGCCGCCCCCGCACGGTCATCCGTCCCGTCAGTACGGCAACGCACGGGACGTGAACGACGGTGCGACGAAGGCCGCCTTGAACTTCGGGAAGGCGACCGTGTTGGGGTTGCCGTCCGAGGTGTAGCGGTCGGTGGGGTTCGCCTTGAGCCAGTCGAGCCACGCCATCGAGCAGAACTTCTTGCAGTCGCCGACCTTGTTCTCCTTCGACCTGATCCGCGGGATGCCGACCGGGTCGAAGTCCTTGGTGAACGGCGACGGCGCGGGGGTGTACCCGGCCAGGAACACGCCCTTGTAGTCGTAGCGCACCCCGCCGGACGCCCCCTGCAGCGCCCACTTCTTCTCGTGCGGCTGGTTGCCGTACGGCAGGGCGAGCGTGACCGGCGGCGTCTTGACCAGCGAGGTGATCAGCGTCTGCCCTGCCGCGATCTGCTTCTCCACCTCGTCCTTCGGCTTGCCGAGCAGGTTGAGGTGGTCGCGGGTGTGGTTGCCGATGTCGAAGTTGTGGTCCTTGAGCCACTGCAGGACCTGGATCTGCTCCTCCTGGCGGGCCTTGCCGAACAGGTCCTTGATCACATACATGGTCGCCACCGGCCGGAAGCCCGGATGCTTCTTCGCGACGTCCAGCAGGATGCCGATCGCGCAGTCCGGCACCGGGTTGCCCATGCCGTCGAGCGTGAGCTGGGCGGGCGAGGAGTCGTCGAAGGTCAGCACCACCGGGTGCTTGCCCGCCGGAATGTCGATCTTCCCGGTGACGTACTCGGCCGCGGTGACCGGCACGTAGTCCTCCGCCGCGAGCCGTTCCAGCTCGTCGCGGAAGTCCTTCGGGCTGCGGTCGTCGCCCGGCGGCGGGTTCTTGACGATCCGGTGATACATGATCACCGGGACCTGCCCCAGCTCGTTGGCCTTCACCTGAGCGGCGGCGGCCGTCTCGGACTTGCGCAGCGCCGCCCCGGCCGCCGCGTTCTTCTGCTGGTGACCGGCCGGGCTCGCGTGCGTGATGTGCTTGCCTCCGCCGGCGGCGCAGGCGGAGAGCGTAACCACCCCCAACGACGCCGCGGCGATGCCGGCAACCCTGAAGCGCCCCATGGATCCCCCTCATCGGGCCGCGCTTGACGATGAGGGGCTCCTACCCGCGGGACGTGTTCACATCACGTGGCGTAGGACAAACATCACGCTAAGTGAGTCACAGATGGGGCTCGGCGACGAAGGCGGCGCCGTCACCGCCGATCTCGACGGAGCCCTCCGACGCGGCGGCGAACACCGAGTCACCGGGCCGCAGCTTGACCTCCGAGCCGGCCGTGCGCACGTTCACGACGCCTTCGGTGCACAGCACGATCCTCGGCAGGCCGCCCGGGAGCGTCTCGTTCACGCCGGGCGCGATCCTGCGGAGCAGGAACTCCGGGACCGGCGGCACGTACGCACCGCCGACCGGCTCCACCGCCACGGGCTGCGCCGCGGCGTCGGTGATCCGCAGCAGTTCCTCCACGTCGATGTGCTTGCCGGTCAGGCCCGCCCGCAGCACGTTGTCGGAGCAGGCCATGATTTCCACCGCGAAGCCGTCGAGGTAGCAGTGCAGCACCCCGGCCCCGAGGAACAGCGCCTCGCCGGGGGCCAGCGTGTGACGGCGCATCAGCAGCGGCGCCAGCACGGCCGGGTCCTCCGGATAACGCCGGGCCAGCCGCACCACGAGCGCGTAGTCGGGCGTGTGGCAGGCGGAGGCCGCCCACACCACCGACTCGACCAGCTCCCGCCGAGACGTGCCCCCCGATTGGGGCCACTCGAGCAGCACCCGCAGCGCGCCGAGCACGTCGCCGTCGCGCAGCGCCTCGACCACCGGCCGCAGCACGCCGACGTGCAGCCGCTCGACCAGCATCGCCGACTGCTCGGGCGGCCGGAACCCGGCCAGCCCGGTGAACGGCGTGAGCGCGCAGACCAGCTCCGGCTTGTGCCAGGGGTCGGTGTAGTTCGCGTCCCCCCGGGCGTGGCCGTCGGCGGCCTGCCCGGCGTCGGGGTGGACCTGCAGCGACAGCGGCGCGTCCACCGCGATCAGCTTCATCAGGTAGGGCAGCCGCTCCCCGAACCGCCCGGAGACCGCCTCCCCGAGGGTCCCCACCGGGTCGGCCGCGACCGCGTCGGCGAGCGTGGTCTCCGCGCCATCCCTGGTCAGCCGGGAGGACGCGGCCGGGTGGGCGCCCAGCCACATCTCGGCCTCAGGGCCCGCGGCGGGCCGCCCGGTCAGCTCCGCGATGGCCGTCCGGGAACCCCAGGGGTAGTCCTTGATGACATTGGTGAGCAGATCCACAGGCGTCCTTCGGGGCGTCAGGCGGGGGCGATCCGAGACTAACGGGGTTCGTTGACGCATCGGAGCACGGGGTGACGGACGAGCGCGCCGGGATCCACATCACCGCCCGTGACGTGGAAGACCGCGGTCTCCCCCGGCAGCAGCGTGACGAGCTGGTCGTCCACGGTCGCGCGCGGGTCGAGCCGGTCGGGGAAGATCGCCAGCTCTCGCACGATCGTCCGCGCGGTCACCCGCACCCGCAGCCCGTCCTCGATCTCCTCGACCACCGTGTCCATCTCCGCCGGCGGGTAGTCCATGGCCGGGTCCTCGCCGGGGAACCGCAGCGCGCGTACGTCGCCGAGGGTGGCCACCAGCACCTCGCCCGCCGGGTTACCGGCCCGCGCCACCCCCTCGGGCAGCTCCACGGACACCGTGCCGCGCGCCGGGACCGACACGTCGAAGCGCTCCTTGGCCAGGATCTCCCCCGCCAGGCTGAGCCGGTCGACGGCGAGCTCTCCCGACCACGGCTCGTCGGTGTCGTTGACGACCGCCACCGCGTCGCCCTGGTCGCCCTGGTCGCCCTGGTCGCCCTGGAAGGTCAGCAACCGGTCGGCGTACACCCGGCGCAGCGCGTACCACAGCGGCTTGCGCCGCCCGCCGCCGTCCACCGCGGCCCACGAGGTGACCGGCCAGCAGTCGTTGAGCTGCCACACGATCGTGCCCATGCAGTGGGGCGCGAGCGCCCGGAACCGCTCGATGCCGAAGGCCATCGCCCTGGCCTGGTTGAGCTGGGTGTAGTAGTGCCAGTCGTCGAATCCGTCCGGCTGGGGCAGGTGCGCGCCGAGGCCGCGCAGCAGCTTGAGGTTGCCGTCGATCGCCTTCTGGTGGTGGCTCACTCCCGGGGAGGCCGGCGTCAGCGGGTCGTCGGAGACCGCGGCGCGCAGCGTCGCGTACGTCGGCGGGCCCTGGAAGCCGAACTCGGCCACGAACCTCGGCGTGTAGGTCGCGTAGTGGGTGTAGTCCTGGTGGTTCCAGACCGTCCAGATGTGGACCGTGCCCTTGGACGGGTCGTTCGGCGGCAGGTCGGGGGCCCCGGAGTAGGGGCTGCCCGGCCAGTACGGCCGGGTCGGGTCGAGCTCGGCGACGACCCGGGGCAGCAGGTCGTAGTAGAAGCCGCCGCCCCAGCTGCGGCCCTCCAGCGAGTCCTGCCAGCCCCAGTCGGCGTGGCCCTCGATGTTCTCGTTGTTGCCGCACCACAGCACGAGGCTGGCGTGGCGGGCCAGGCGGGCGACGTGCTCGCGTGCCTCGGCCTCGACCTCCGCCGTGAAGCGGCCCTCCTCCGGGTAGGCCGCGCAGGCGAACGGGAAGTCCTGCCAGACGAGCAGGCCCATCTCGTCGGCGAGGTCGTAGAAGTCGTCGCTCTCGTACATGCCGCCGCCCCACACCCGCAGGCAGTTGGCGCCCGCGGCGGCCGCCTGGGCGAACCGCTCGGCCAGCCGTTCCCGGGTGATCCGGTTGGGGAAGCAGTCGTCGGGGATCCAGTTGAAGCCCTTGACGAAGACCGGCTTCCCGTTGATCACAAAGGTGAACGCGTCGCCGGAGCGGTCGAGCTCGACGGATCTGAACCCGATCCGCCCGGTCCACTCCTGGTCTTCAAGGCGCACGGTCAGGTCGTACAGCGGCTGCTCGCCGTACCCACGCGGCCACCACAGGTCGGGGTCGGGCACGGTCAGCGTGACGACGGCCCGGCGCTGCCCGGCCGCGACGGTCACCGTCTCGGTCACGCCCCCCACCGTGGCCGTGAGCGTGAGCGGCCGCTCGGTGGCCCGCTCGACCGCCACGTGCACCTCGACGGTGCCGTCCGCCGAGGCGAAGGGCCGCACCTCGGCGATCCTGGCGGTGCTCCAGGTCTCGATGCCGATGGGCCGCCAGATCCCGGCGGTGACCACCGTCGGTCCCCAGTCCCAGCCGAAGTTGCAGGCCATCTTCCTGATGAACTGGTACGGCTCGGTGTACGCGCCGGGGCGGTCGCCGAGGGCCGCCTTCTGCGCCTCCGCGTACCCGTACGGCGGGTCGAACAGGATCTTGAGCGTGTTCTCGCCGGCGCGCAGCAGGTGCCGCACCGAAAACCGGTAAGACCGGTGCATGTTGGCCGTCGTGCCGATCTCGATGCCGTTGAGCACGAGCGTGGCGGCCGTGTCGAGCCCCTCGCACACCAGGTCGGCGCGCTCGTCGTCGGTCCCGTCCTGCGCGAACTCCCACGTGAAGACGGTCTCGTACGACCACGCCGTGCGCCCGATCCAGGTCAGCCGGTCCTCGTTGTCGTCCAGATAGGGGTCCTCGATCAGCCCGGCGGCGAGGAGGTCGGTGTGGACGCAACCGGGAACGGCCGCGGGCAGGCCCGCGACCACCGGCCGGAGCTGCCCGGTCGACGACACGGCGGTGACGGTCCACCCGTCGTGCAGGGGACGGTGAGAGCTCACGCTTTCTCCTTAATCTTCGATGCCCCGCAGCCGGAGCAGGCCACGAAGTGGTCGCCTTCCACCTCGGCCAGCCCGGGACGGGTCCGGCTCTCCTGCGGCGCCTCGTGGTACGCGCACGGCACGTCCTCGACCACGTCCTCGACCCCGGCATCCGTCCACTTGGCGTGCAGCCGGGGGACCGAGGCCAGCAGCGAGCGGGTGTAGGGATGCGCCGGGTCGCCGAAGACGAGGTCCGTCCGGCCCATCTCCACGATCTTCCCGTGCCGCAGCACCACGGTCCGGTCGCTGACGTAGTTGCCGAGCGACAGGTCGTGCGTGACGAACAGGATGCCGAGGCCGCGCGCCCGCAGGTCGGCGAGCAGGTTGAGCACGTCGATGCGGGTGGACGCGTCGAGCATGCTGATGATCTCGTCGGCGACCAGCAGCCGGATGTCGAGGAGCACGGCTCTGGCGATCAGCATGCGCTGGAGCTGGCCGCCGCTGAGCTGGTGGGGATACTTGCCGAGCACGTTGCCGGGGTCGAGCCGCACGCTCTCCAGCGCGCCCTCCACACGCTTGCGCCACTCGTCCGCGCCGGCCTGGGGGAAGTACTGCTCCTTGATCATCGTGAAGACGCGGTCGGCCCGGAAGACGGGGTTGTAGCAGCTGAAGGGGTCCTGGAAGACGCCCTGCACCTGCCGGTAGTACTCCTTGCGGTCCTTGATCGAGGTGATGTCCCTGCCGTCCAGGGTGATCGTCCCGCCGCTGATCGAGGTGAGGCGCAGGATCATCCGGCCGAGCGTGCTCTTGCCGCTGCCGCTCTCGCCGATGAGCGAGACCACCTCCCCCTCGCCGACCTCGAAACCGACGTCGGAGACGGCCTTCAGCTCCCGCCCGCCGAACGCGCCGACACGGTAGATCTTGGACACACCGTCCAGCTTGAGCATCTATTCGGCCTTCCAGCAGGCGACGAAGTGGCCGGGGGCCACCTCGGCGAACGGCGGCTGCTCGGCGCACTGGTCGAACGCGAGCGGGCAGCGGTCCCTGAACCGGCATCCCCCGGGCGGCTTGAGCAGGGACGGCGGATTGCCGGGGATCCCCGCCAGCCGGCGGTCCTCGTAGCGCACCCCCACCTCGGGCAGCGCGGAGATGAGCTGCTTGGTGTACGGATGCCTCGGGGCGGTGACGAGCACCTCGGCCGGGGCCTTCTCGGCCAGCCGCCCGGCGTACATCACCATGATCGTGTCGGCGATCTGGTAGACGAGCGAGATGTCGTGGGTGACCACCATCATGCTCGTGACCAGACCGCGGTCGCGGAACCCGAGCAGCGTCGTGGCCACGGCCTTCTGGCTGGACACGTCGAGCGCGGAGGTGACCTCGTCGGCGATCAGCAGCGAGGGGTTCAGCAGCGTGGAGACGACCATGACCACCCGCTGCTTCATGCCGCCGGACAGCTCGATCGGGTAGCGGTCGAGCACGTCCTTCGACAGGCCGACCAGCTCGAGCCGCCGCTCCAGCTCGGCCCTCTCCAGCCGCTCGCCGCGCGAGTCCAAGAGCTCGCCGACCATCTTGCCGATCTTCCTGGTCGGGTTGAGCGCGCTCATCGAGTACTGCGGGATGAGCGACACCTCGCGGAAGCGGAACCGGTCCATCCCGGTGTCGTCCGACAGGGGCATCGTCTTCCCGTCCAGCTCCACCGTGCCGCCGACGTGCCGCATGCGGCCGTCCAGGCGGATCAGGCTCTTGGCGAGCGTGGACTTGCCCGAGCCGGACTCCCCGGCCAGGCCCATGATCTCGCCGTCCGCGACGGAGAACGTGACGCCGTCGAGCGCCTTCACCTCGCCGCGCAGCGTCCGGTAGTAGACCCGGAGGTCGGTGACATTCAGCGCCACGTCACATCTCCCTCAGCTTCGGGTTGAACACCTCGTCCAGCCCGACGTTCATGACGTAGAGCGCGCCGACGATCGCCGTGATGCCGGCGCCCGGAGGAATGAACCACCACCACAGGCCGAGCTGGAGCGCGCTCCACCGCGCGGCGTTGTTGAGCATCAGGCCGAGGGAGACCCCCTGGGTGGGTCCGAGGCCGATGAAGTCGAGCGAGGCGGCGATCAGGATCGCGCTGCCGAACAGCAGGATGAACGTCAGGAACAGGTACGAGCTCATGTTCGGCGCGATCTCCCGAAGGATGATCTTCGGGGTGCGCACGCCGCTCAGCCGGGCGAGGTCGACGAAGTCGCGCGAGCGCAGCGAGAACGTCTGCGCCCTGATCGCCCGCGCCGCCCACGGCCACGAGGTCAGCCCGATGAACAGCGCCTGCACGCCGATGCTGCGCACGCCCAGGTAGGCGTTGATGATCAGCAGCACCACCAGCGCGGGCAGCACGAGCACGATGTTGGTGAGCATGGTGAGCAGTTCGTCGACCCACCCGCCGCGGTAGCCCGCGACGAACCCCACGACCATGCCGACGACCGCCGCCAGCACGCCGCCGAGCACGCCCACGAGGAACGTCGAACGCAGGCCGTACACGAACTGGGCGAAGACGTCCTGGCCGAACGTCGTGGTGCCGAACCAGAACTCCCCTGACGGCGGCGCCATGGACGGCCCGACGTAGTCGTTCGGCCCGTGGTCGAACAGCAGCGGCCCGGCCAGCCCGGCCACGAGGAACGCGGCGACGATGACCGTGCCGACGACCAGCTTGCGGTTGCGCAGCGCGAAGTGCAGCGCCTCACGCCGCGCGGTGGGCACGGCCGTCATGCCGCTCCTCCCATCCCGGTCCTGGTGCGCGGGTCGACCAGGACGTACGCGATGTCGATGACGAAATTGGCGATCAGCACGCCGATGACGATGAACAGGAAGGTGCCCTGCAGCAGGAAGAAGTCCTGGTTCTGGATGGCCTGGAGGATCAGGTGCCCCAGCCCGGGATAGCTGAAGACGATTTCGGTGACCAGCGCGCCGGCCACGAGCACGCCGAGTTGCAGAGCCAGGCCGGTCACCTGGGGCAGGATCGCGTTCCTGAAGGCGTAGCGCCGCACCAGCCGCATGGGCGCGCCGAGCGCCCGCAGGTAGTTGACGTAGTCCGCCTCCAGCTCATAGATGATCATGTTGCGCATGCCGATGGCCCAGCCGCCGAACGCGACCAGGAACAGCGAGGCGAACGGGAGGAACCAGTGCTGGGCGAGGCTGCCGAGGAAAGCCCACGACAGGGACGGCTGCAGGTCGAAGCCGTAGGCCCCGGCGACCGGGAAGACGCCCGCGACGATGCCGAGCGCCCACGCCAGCAGGATCGCCAGCCACATGTACGGCGTGGCGGTCAGCACGTAGCCGACGGGGAGCACGCTGTTGTCGAGCCACTTGCGCCGCGCGGCGAAGGCGCCGAACCGGTTGCCCGCGAACCAGCTCAGCAGGATGGACGGGATCAGCAGGCCCAGCGTGTACGGGACCGCCCGGATGATCACGTCGGACACCGGCGTCGGGAACAGCCAGATGCTGATGCCGAGGTCGCCCTTCAGCAGCGAGCCCCAGAAGTTGAGGTACTGCTGCCACAGCGGCAGGTCGAAGCCGAACATCGAGGTGTAGTGCGCCCGCATGGCCTCGACGGCCGCCGGCTGTGCGACGTTGGCCCGCGAGAGCATGCTCTGCACGGGGTCGCCCGGCATGAACCGCGGAATCATCCAGTTGATGGTCACGGCCACGAAGAACGTCAGGCCGTAGATGAGAAGTTTTCTGCCGAAATAGCGGCGCAAGATCGACCTCCCGGTCGCGGAACGGCGCCCCCCTGCCGTACGCAGGAAGGGGGGCGCGAAAAGATCAGCCTCCGGAGGCCGGCTGGAGTTCGGTGAGCATGAGCGTGCCGCCCATCTCCAGCCAGTTGCGCCACACCGTCGGCGGGTACTTCGGCGTGTTCGGCGCGCTGCTGGGCCAGTTCTTCCAGACCGAGTTGGTGGTCTGGGACCACAGGCCGTTGTACCAGAGCGGGACGACCGGCATGTCCTCGAGCTGGATCTTCTGCAGCTCCGAGGTGATCTTCTTCATGCCCTCGACGTCCTCGGGCTTGACCTGGTCGAGCTGCTGCGTGAGCTCCCACGCCCGCTTGTTCTCGTACCGGCCGTAGTTCGTCGTGGTCTGCAGCTTCTGCACGGGCAGGCGGAACAGGTAGTCGTAGTACAGCCACGGGGTGTTCGCGAGCTGCTTGTCGTTGTTGAGGACGATGTCGTACTTGCCCTGGTTGCGCGCGTCGACGAGCGCGTTGTAGTCGGGGAAGTCGGCCTCGATGTCGATGCCGGCGGCCTTGGCGCTGGAGCTGATGACCCGGGCCGCCTCCATCCAGTCGGTCCATCCGGCGGGCACGATCAGCTTCAGCGAGATCTTGCCGCCGCTCGGCGACTCCACCAGCCCGTCGCCGTTGCGGTCCTTGTAGCCGGCGTCGGCGAGCAACTGCTTGGCCTTGTCGGGGTTGTAGGAGAAGCCGAGCGTGGAGGTGACGTTCTTGTCGACGTACTTGTCCCACTGCGGCAGCAGGCCGGACGGGTCGGACGCCTTGACCAGGTTGCCGTAGACGCCTTCGACGATCTTCTTGGTGTCGATGGAGTAGGCGACCGCCTTGCGGAACTCCTTGTCGTCCATCGGCTTCTTGGCCGTGTTGAACCACATCCAGGCGGTGTTCGCCGACAGCATGTACGGGGGCTGGTCGTAGTAGGTCTCGATGCCGAAGCTGCCCTTGACCAGGTTGCCGATGCCCGGCAGGAAGTTCACGCTGAGGTCGAGGCCCTTCTGCAGCAGCAGGCCCATCGCGACCTCGTTGCTGGAGTTGACGATGTCGACGATGTACTTGGGCTTGACGTCCTTGCCGAGGGCCTTGGTGGCCCACCAGCCGTCGCGCTTGACCCAGACCATGCGGTCCTGGTCGTGCGACTGGTAGGCGTATGGGCCGGTGCCGACGGGCTTCTCGTTGACCCCGTTCATCACCTCGTCCTCGGACCGCCCCTCCCACAGGTGCTTGGGGACGATGGCCCTGCTGTAGAGGTGGTTGGCCCACTCCTGGTAGTTGGCCGTGGTGAAGGTGAACTTGACCGTGTAGTCGTCGACCTTCTCGGCGCTCTTCATCCAGTCCCACAGCGGGTGGTAGGGGACGGTCTCCATCTTGCCGAGCTCGAAGGTGAAGATCACGTCGTCGGCCGTGAACGGCTTGCCGTCCGACCAGGTGATGCCCTTGCGCAGCTTGAGCGTGTACTCCAGGTCACCGGTCCAGTCGCCGCTCTCGGCCAGCCACGGCGAGAACTTGTCGGTGTTCGGGTCGTACATGAACAGCGTCTCGTAGACCAGGCCCTTGGTCCCGGTCGCGAAGTCCCACTCGCGCAGCGGGTTCCAGTTCGCGGGCGGTCCCCACTGGGTGCCGCTGGTGTAGAGGGTCTCGTTGCGGGGGAACGCCCCGCTGCCGCCCGCGGGGGCGGCAGCGCCGCCTCCCGCACCGCCTGCCGCCGGGCCGGTCGGCGTGGACGAACCCCCGCCCCCCGAGCAGGCCACGCTTAACAGGCCGGCTGCCAGCACCGGTATAAGAAACCGCGTTCGGTTTCGCATGGTGACTCTCCTTCCCCCACGCGACACCGCGCGGGGTCCGCACTCCCTGCCAGGCCCCGATGAACAGCGGTCCGCACCGCTCGCCTCGCCGCGCCGTAGGTGCTGAACCGGATAAGTACCGAGACCGTAAAATCCGGATGTCGCCGGTGTCAATAGGGGAAGATGTAGGCAAAGTAACGGTAGTAAGGTGAGGGTCACTGGACCGGTTCAGTCGAGGGGACACGTGAGAAGACCGACCATCGCGGACATCGCACGCCAGGCGGGGGTCTCCAAGGGCGCGGTCTCGTACGCCCTGAACGGCCAGCCGGGAGTGTCAGAAGCCACCAGGGCCCGCATCCTGGCCATCGCGAACGAGATCGGCTGGCGCCCGAACATCGCGGCCAGAGCGCTCAACGGCGCCCGCGCGCACGCCGTGGGCCTCGCCCTGTGCCGGCCCGCCCGGTTCCTCGGCGTCGAGCCGTTCTTCATGGAGCTGATCAGCGGCATCGAGGCGGAGCTTTCCGCCCGCTCCTACGCGCTGCTGCTCCAGGTGGTCGGCGACCACGAGGCCGAAATGGGCGTCTACCGCCGCTGGTGGGGGGAGGGCCGGGTGGACGGCGCGATCCTCGTCGACCTCCACCTCGACGACCCCCGCGTGCCGCAGGTGGAGGAGATGGGCATGCCCGTCGTCGTCCTCGGGCATCCCTCGGCCGCCGGATCGCTCGTGCCGGTCTGGGCCGACGACAGCGCGGCCGTACGCGAGACGGTGGAGTATCTCGTCGCGCTCGGGCACCGGCGGATCGCCCGCGTCGCCGGACTGCCCCGGCTGTCGCACACGGCGATCCGCGACCGGGCGTTCGGCGACGTCTGCGCGGGCCTCGGGCTGGACGCCTGCCCGATCGTGCACACCGACTACACGGGCGAGGAGGGCGCGCGGGCCACGCGGCGGCTGCTCAGCTCACCCGAGCGGCCCACGGCGATCGTCTTCGACAACGACATCATGGCCGTGGCCGGCCTGTCGGTCGCCCAGGAGATGCGGCTCGACGTGCCGGCCGACCTGTCCGTCGTCGCCTGGGACGACTCCCCGCTCTGCCAGGTCGTCCGCCCGCCGCTGACCGTGCTCACCCGCGACATCCCTGCGTACGGCGCGCACGCGGCGCAGCGGCTGCTCGCGCTGATCGACGACGTGGAGACCCGGCCGCTGGAGGACGAGGCCCCGCGCCTGACCACCCGAGGCAGCACGGCGCCGCCCGCGTAACCGCTCAGACCTGCGTGGGGAGCGCGGACCAGTCGATCACCAGGCGCTGCGGGTCCGCGGGGTCGGTCCACACCTGGACCGACCGGCCCGGCAGGACGGCGCCCATCAGCAGCCGGGGGAGGATCTGCCGGTGCGCGACCACGTACGGCGCACCGGAGGCGGGCTGCACCCGCAGGTCGAAGGCGACGACGAGCTGGTCGTTCACCATCGTGCCCGTGTCCCGCATGCTCGTGACCAGGGCGGGGGCCGGCAGGCCGGTGCCGACGAGGTCCTGGTTGCCGGTGCCCAGGAAGCTCTTCATCTGGCCGAAGACGCCGCCGGACGAGCCGCCGCCGCCGACCAGCCTGCCGGCCAGGATGACGACGTCGCCGACCAGCAGGAACATCCCGACGATGAAGGCGGGCAGCCCCCACGACATCGTGGAGATCGAGCCCATCCCGTAGATCCCGGCGAACAACAGGACGATGCCGGCGCTGGCACCGACGACGAAGACGTTACGCGACATTGTTCACAACCCTTCCGGTTCCTCGTATGTCACAGAGATAGGCCGACGGGCTTGATCAACGCTTACAGGTCGGTTACTGCGTTTGAAAGGTGACGTTCAGGGGAGATCGCTACACTTGGCCCCGTTTGCCGCTACTGGCTCTCGACCTGGTGAGAAACGCCTGGTCCGACCCTCAGGAGCACGACAGTGGGTCACGTCGACGTCCGTCCCGCCCCCCGGCGGAGGAGGACCTCCCGGCGCCGCCGCCCCGGACGCCGCCCAAATGGCGGGCATGGCTATGGGTCACGTTGTCCGGAGCGCTGGGCGTGCTCACCGGCGCCGCCACGTTCGCCGTCGGCGGCTACGTCAAGCTGAGCGGCAACGTGAAGCACGAGGCGGTGACCCAGAAGGATCTCGGGGGCGAGGCACGCCCTCAGAAGATCAGCAAGGCGCTCAACGTGCTGATCGTCGGCTCGGACCAGCGCAACGGCGCCAACGCCAAATACGGCAAGTTCCCCGGCGAGCGCACCGACACGATCATCGTGGCGCACATCTCCCCGAACCGGGACGGCGCGGTGCTCATCAGCTTCCCGCGCGACTCACTCGTCCGCCTCCCCGCCTGCCCGGCCAAGGGCAACCTGCCGGGCCAGCGGCCGCACGTCGGCATGATCAACGAGTCGTTCAACTCCGGCGGCATCGGCTGCACCTGGAAGACGATCGAGGGCCTCACCGACATCCACATCGACCACTTCGTGAAGGTCGACTTCACCGGCTTCAAGGCGATGGTGAACGCGCTGGGCGGCGTGCAGGTCTGCCTGCCGCAGGCCGTCCACGACAAGAAGGCGCTGCTCGACCTGCCCGCGGGCAAGCAGATGCTCAAGGGCGAGCAGGCGCTCGGATACGTCCGCGCCCGCTACTCGCTCGGCGACGGCTCCGACATCGGCCGGATCCAGCGCCAGCAGATGTTCCTCGCCTCGATGGCCAAGAAGGCCATGAGCGGCGAGACGCTGACCAACCCCACGACGCTGTTCGGGTTCCTCGACGCGGTGACCAAGTCGATCACCACCGACCCCGACCTCACGATCGGCGTGATGAAGGACCTCGCGACGAGCGCGCAGGGCCTGACCGCGGGGCAGATCCGCTTCGTCACCACCCCCTGGCGCTACTCGATCACCAACCCCGGGCGGGTCGAGTGGGTGCAGCCGCAGGCCCAGCGGTTGTTCCGGATGGTCGCCGCCGACCAGATCGCCAAGAACGTCAAGAGCGGCGAGCAGAAGATCCCCAAGTCGCAGATCCACATCCTGGTGCGCAACGGCAGCGGGCAACAGGGGCTCGGCACCCAGGTGGCCGCAGAACTGGAGCAGCGCGGCTACCACATCGTCAAGGTCGAGCAGGCGCCCAAGCCGTACGCCAAGACCGCCGTCGCATACTCGGAGAACGGCGAAAGCCGTGCGTCCCGGCTGTTCCGCGAGCTCAAGAAGTCGCGGTCCCGCCTGGTGCGCACGGCCACCACGCAGACCCTCGTGCTGGGGATCGGCGCCGACTGGCAGGGGATGAAGCCCCCCAGGACGCTCGACGACGTGGAGGGCTTCGACGCCACCCAGGACAGCTGCACGGCCTCCTAGGAGAAGAGTTCTAGCCGAAGAGCCAGCCGAACAGGCCGCCACCGCGGTGCGACGAGTCCTGGGCGGGGGCCGGCGCGCTGGTCGGCTGCGCGGTGGCCGGATCGGAGGTGGGGGCCGTGGCCGCCTGCTCCTCGGACCTCGCGTTGTCCGTCCCCGAGGTCTGCCCGTCCGACCGCTCGTCGGCGGACGACCGCTGCTGGTTGTCGACCGACACGCGGGACCGTGCCGGGCGCGGGGTGTCGCCGGCCCGGGAGTCGGGGTCCTGCGCGCGGGACCGGGACGCGTGCGTGGGCGCGGACGACGCCGCGGGCGCCGAGGTCCCGGACGTGCCGGGCCGCGTCTGTGTGGGTTCGGCCGTGGGGGCGTCGGTGGGAGCGTCACTCGGCACGGCGTCGTCGGGAGCGTCCGTGGGCGCGTCGGTGGACTCCCCCGCCGTGGCGTCGCCGTCGGGAGCCGGCGAGACCGGCGCCGTCGCGGCGGTCCCCGCCTGGGCGGCGCAGCCCGCCCCGTCGCACTCCGCTCCGGAGGGCTGCCCGACCCACAGCGCCAGCGCCCAGATCGCGCCCAGGACGCCGACGGCGATCAGACCGGTCCGCAGCAGCATCCCGCCGCGCCCCGAACGCTCCTCGTCGTCCTCGTCGGAGTCGGGGGCGTTGCGCCAGCCCGAGCCGAGGAAGCCGCGCGGATCGGTGTCGCCGTCGCTCACCCGTTCCTCGTCGCCTCCCAGGTACCCGTCGTTCATCAGATGCTCGTCGTTCATCAGATGCTCGTCGTTCACCAGATGCTCGTCGTTCATCAGATGCTCGTCGTTCACCAGATGCTGGGAGCGGAGCCGAGCGGTGCGTCCGGCGGCGTAGTCATCCTGGTCGGCGTGGTCGGCGGGGGTCTGCGCGGGCTGGTCCGGCCGCCAGTCCTCCGACAACACGTCGCCCTGGTCGCCCGGCCTGCCGCCGAGAGCGTGTTCGTCCTGCTCCTCAGACCAGAACCGGTCCCCCTCCCCGCCATGCTGGCCTTCGCCCGTAATGTACGGCCGGATGAACGAGCCGTCCTGCTCGTAGGCGTCCTCGGTGGCCGGGTCGCGCATGAAGGTCCTTCCTCAGAGAGCTTTTGGGTCGTGTCCCAATAGCGAACGTTCCTAGCACTTGTCGACACGTCCTGTCTGGAAATTTCACAACAATCACTCGAAGCAGGTTTGTCACCGCCGTAACAAACCCTGCAAACCCATCGGGCTTGACGGGATTCCTGGAACGGTCTTTAATATCGACTAAACCGACTGACTTGGTAGGAATCGCTCGGAATAGAGGACAGGCATGACAGTACGCAGGCTCGGGGCCATCGCAGCCGCCGTCATGGCGACGACCACCCTGGTCACCGCCTGCGGGGGAGACGACAACGCCGGCGGGGGCAACGGCGGCGGCGGCAAGGTCCAGTTGGCGCTGGTCGCCTACTCCACCCCCCAGGCGGCGTTCGAGGACATCATCAAGGCGTTCCAGAAGACGCCCGAGGGCAAGAACATCACCTTCACCCAGTCGTTCGGCGCGTCGGGCGACCAGAGCCGCGCCGTGGCGAACGGGCTCAAGGCGGACATCGTCGAGTTCTCCCTGGAGACCGACATCACCCGGCTCGTGAAGGCCGGCATCGTCGCTCCGGACTGGAACTCCGGTCCCACCGCAGGGCCAGACAAGGGGATCCTCACCAAGTCCGTCGTCGTCATCGGCACCCGCAAGGGCAACCCGAAGGGCATCAAGACCTGGGACGACCTCGTCAAGCCCGGCGTCGAGGTCATCACGCCGAACCCCTTCACCTCCGGCGGCGCCCGCTGGAACCTGCTCGCGGGCTACGGCGCCAAGTCGAACAAGGGCGCCGACCAGACCGCCGGGCTCGCCTACCTGGACGCGCTGCTCAAGAACGTGCCGGTCCAGGACGACAGCGGCCGCAAGTCGCTGCAGACCTTCACCGGCGGCAAGGGCGACGCGATCCTCACGTACGAGAACGAGGCGATCTTCGCTCAGCAGAACAACCAGGAGATCGACTACACGGTCCCGGACTCGACGCTCCTCATCGAGAACCCGGTGGCCGTGACGAAGAACAGCGCCCACCCCAAGGAGGCCGCGGCCTTCCTCAAGTACCTCTACTCGGTCGAGGCCCAGACGATCTTCGCCAAGAACGGCTACCGCCCGGTCGTCGACGGCGTGACCGGCTTCAACTGGCCCACCCCGCCGCAGCTGTTCACGATCCGGGACCTCGGCGGCTGGGACAAGATCACGGCTGACTTCTTCGACTCGAAGACCGGCAAGGTCGCGGAGATCGAACGCAAGCTCGGCGTGGCGACGGAGAAATGACGCGTGAAGTGACCGCGATCACCGTACGCCCTGTCCGACGCCTGGCCGGCGGCACCGCCGCCGGCCTCGGCACCGCGGTGCTGTACCTGAGCCTGATCGTGCTGATCCCGCTGGCCGCCGTCGTCTGGCGCTCGGCGGACGAGGGGCCCGGGTATTTCTGGCGCTCGGTCACCACCCCCGACGCCTGGGCGGCGCTCACCCTGACCGTCGGCGCCTCGGTGCTCGTCGCCCTGGTCAACCTGGTCATGGGAACGGTCATCGCCTGGGTGCTGGTCCGCGACCGCTTCCCCGGCAGGGCCGTGCTCGACACGATCATCGATTTGCCGTTCGCGCTGCCGACCATCGTCGCCGGTCTCGTCCTGCTCGCGTTGTACGGCCCGCAGTCCCCGCTCGGGGTCAACCTGGCCTACAGCAGGGCCGGAGTCGTGCTGGCGCTGCTGTTCGTCACGCTGCCGTTCGTCGTCCGTACGGTGCAGCCGGTGCTGCTGGAGCTCGACACGGAGATGGAGCAGGCGGCGGCCTCCCTCGGCGCGAGCCCGTTCCAGACCTTCCGCCGGGTCATCCTGCCGAACCTGATTCCCGCGATGCTGTCCGGCACCGCCCTCGCCTTCACCCGGGCGATCGCCGAGTTCGGCTCGACCGTGCTCATCTCGGGCAACCTGCCGTTCAAGACGCAGGTCGCGGCGGTGAACATCTTCAGCCAGATCGAGGGCGACAACACCACCGGCGCGGCCGCGATCTCGACGGTCCTGCTCGTGGTGGCCCTGGTCGCGCTGATCACGCTCGACGTCCTGCAGCGCTGGGGGAGCCGCCGTGGCTAAGCACGTCCTGCGCGTGGTCGCCGTCGTCTACGTCCTGTTCCTGCTTGTGCTGCCCGTGGCGCTGATCATCTGGCGGACCTTCGGAGACGGGCTCGCTCCGTTCGCCGAGGCCCTGACCTCCCCGTCGGCCCTGCACGCCTTCACGGTCACGCTGACGGTCGCCGGCTGGGCGGTCCTGGCCAACACGGTCTTCGGGATCGGCGCCGCGCTCCTGCTCGTCCGGCACGAGTTTCCCGGCAAACGGCTGCTGGGGGCGTTCATCGACCTGCCGATGGCCGTCTCGCCGGTCGTCGTCGGGCTCGCGCTCATCCTCGTGTACGGCCGCTTCTCCCCCTTCGGCGGCCTGCTGGAGAGCTGGGGAATCCAGGTGATCTTCTCCACCCCCGGCATGGTGCTGGCCACGGTGTTCGTGTCGCTGCCGCTCGTCGTGCGGGCCGTCGTGCCGGTCCTGGAGGAGCTCGGCGACGAGCAGGAGCAGGCCGCGCACACGCTGGGCGCGAGCCGCCTCCAGTCGTTCGTCCGCATCACGCTCCCCGGCATCCGCTGGGCCCTCGGCTACGGCGTCGTGCTCTGCCTGGCCCGTTCGCTCGGCGAGTACGGCGCGGTCGCGGTGGTCTCGGGCCGCCTCGTGGACCAGACCCAGACGCTGACGCTGTTCGTGGAGGAGCGGTTCCAGAACTTCGACCAGCCGGCCGCGTTCGCCGCCGCCACGGCCCTCGCCCTGATCGCCGTGGTCACCCTGCTGCTCACCAAGCTCCTGCGCCCGAAGGATCGGTCTGATGGCAATTGAGGTACGCGACGTGAACAAGTCGTTCGGGACGACCCCCGTCCTGCACGACGTGTCGCTGGACGTCGCCGCGGGGTCGCTCACCGCCCTGCTCGGCCCGAGCGGCGGGGGGAAGTCGACGCTGCTGCGGGTGATCGCCGGACTTGAGCGGCCCGACACCGGCACGGTACGGATCTCCGGCGTCGACGCCACCCGGCTGTCCCCGCAACGGCGCAACGTCGGCTTCGTGTTCCAGCACTACGCCGCCTTCAAGCACCTCACGGTCTTCCGCAACGTGGCCTTCGGGTTGGAGATCCGCAAGCGGCCCAAGGACGAGATCCGCAAACGCGTCATGGAACTGCTCGAACTGGTCCACCTGGAGAAACTGGCCGACCGCTACCCGTCCCAGCTGTCGGGCGGCCAGCGCCAGCGCATGGCCCTGGCCCGGGCCCTCGCGGTGGAGCCCCAGGTGCTGCTGCTGGACGAACCGTTCGGCGCCCTCGACGCGCAGGTGCGCAAGGAGCTGCGGACGTGGCTGCGCCGGCTGCACGACGAGGTCCACGTCACCACCGTGTTCGTCACCCACGACCAGGAGGAGGCCATCGAGGTCGCCGACACGATCGTGGTGCTGGCCGGGGGCGAGGTCGTGCAGGCCGGCAGCCCCGGCGAGGTGTACGACAACCCGGCCAACCCGTTCGTGATGCGCTTCCTGGGCCCGGTCACCGAGATCGGCGGCAGCCTGGTCCGCCCGCACGACATCGAGATCAGCCAGGACCCCGTCGAGGGCGGCTCGCCCGCCGTGGTCTCCCGCGTCGTACGGCTCGGCTTCGAGGTGCGCGTGGAGGTGGAGATCGGCGGGCACGAGGCGTGGGTCCAGGTGACGCGGGAGCAGGCCGAGCGGCTCGGCCTCGAACCGGGCGACACCGTGCACGTCAGGCCCGCACCGGGCGCCCGCTCCCTGGCCCTCGCGCTGTGACGGACGCAGTGTAAGAAGATGCGGCTTTCCGTACGGACCCAGTACGCCCTGCGCGCCGCCGCCGAACTGGCCGCGGCCGCGCCGGGGCCGGTCCCGGCCGAGCGGATCGCGGCCGCCCAGCGCATCCCCCGGCGGTTCCTCGACAACATCCTGCTGCAGATGCGGCGGGCCGGCCTCATCCACAGCCAACGCGGGCCTGACGGCGGATACTGGCTCGCGCGGCCCGCCGAGCAGATCACGCTCGCCGACGTCGTCCTCATCATGGAGGGGGCGCCGCAGGACAGCGAGGGATTCCACGGGGTCGCGGAGCCCCTCGGCGACGTCTGGACGGCGCTGCGCGACCACGAGCAGGCGACGCTCACCGAGGTCACGCTCGCCCACATCGCGACCGGCTCCCTTCCGCCCCTCTGATCCCGGTAGTTGTGCAAGACTCCACATTCAGGTGGAACGTGCCGTGGCGTAGAGGCAGGCGGGATGGGTACTGCTGGGCAGCTCATCGTCAGGCGATACCGGCTGGTCCGCGCCCTCGGCCAGGGCCGCACCGGGCTGGTGTGGGAGGGCCGCGACACGCTGCTCGACCGGCCCGTCGCGATCCGCGAGGTCCTGCTGCCCCCGCACCTGAGCGAGACCGCACGGCTGCGGCTCGTCCAGCGGATCTCCCGCGAGGCCCGCCAGGCCGAGCGGCTGCGCCACCCCCACATCGCCGCCGTCTACGACGTCGCCGAGGAGGGCGACACCCCGTTCGTCGTGACGGAGCTGGTCCCCTCGCGCTCGCTCGACGGGGTGGTCTCCGGCGACGGGCCGCTGCCCCCGGCCGAGGCCGCGCGGATCGCCCGCACCGTGCTGTCCGCGCTCACGCACGCCCACGCCGCCGGCGTACGGCACGGCGACGTCCGGCCCGCCAACGTGCTCCTCGCGCACGACGGCCGGGTGCTGCTCGCCGACTTCGGCGTGACGGCGCCGGCCACCGATCCGGCGTTCGCCCGCGATCCTGTGCCAGGCAGCCCTCCCGTCGGCCGTGGCACCGAGACGTACCTCGCTCCCGAACGGGCCGCCGGCGGGCCGCGCACGGTCGCCGCCGACCTGTGGTCGCTGGGAGCCACCCTCCATCTGGCCGTCACCGGCAGCCCTCCCACGGGCCAGGAGCCGCTGGAAGATGTGCCCGGGGAACTGCGCGAAGTGCTCACCGGGCTGCTGGCCCGGGAGCCCAGGCGGCGGATCGACGCGGAGACCGCCGACCGTCTGCTCGCCGAGATCGAGCCGCCCGCCCCACCTCGGCCCGTACGCCGCGGCCCCGGCCGTGCTCGTCTTGTCACCGGGATCGCGGCGGCCGTGGTCGTCGCCTGTGTTGTGGGGGGCTGGGCTGTCGGAGGGTGGGCGGTGCTGCGGCCCGGCGGGGAGAACCGGGCCGGCGCCGGGGCGGTCACCTCTCCGGAGGTTTCGGCCCCGGTCTCCCCGTCGGCGTCGGCGTCGGCATCCGGGCAGCCCACGCGGCGGCTGAAGCTGAAGTGGCACACGTCCGGCGCCGGCTGGCGGGCCGGTGTGCCCCGCGGCTGGACCCGCGAGGACCGGCCGTACTCGACCACGTGGCGCTCGCGGGACGGCGAGGCGGCGTTCACGGTCGAGGTGACCGCGCAGCGCGGCACCGATCCCCTGGCGGCGCTCCGCGAGGCGGAGGAGATTCTCCGTCCGGACGCCAAGACCTACCGCAAACTGCGGCTCAGGGCCGTGACCGGTGAGCAGGGCGCTTCCGCCGACTGGGAGTTCACCTGGACCCCGCGCAAGGCGTCGGCGCGGGACCACCTGGCCAAGGGAGTGGAGTATCACCAGTACCGCCGGGTGATCTCCACGGGCACGACGACGAGCGTGCTCACCTGGACCACCCCCGCCGCCGGCTGGGACGCCCTGCGGCCCACGCTCGTCAGGGTGCTCTCGCTCTTCCAGCCGCCGCCGCTCGTTCCGACGCCCTCCGCGGCCTGAAATCCCCCCGCGCTCTCCTCGCGTGTGCCATGATGACGCACGAGTGAAAGTGACAACGGTTTTCATTTTTCCGTTTCGTTTTGGTTGGGGGGCCTTCATGCGCGTGGCGTTCGTCGGCAAGGGCGGAAGCGGCAAGACCACGCTGTCGTCGCTGTTCGCGAGGTACGCGACGAGGAGGGGGCCGGTCGTCGCCATCGACGCCGACATCAACCAGCACCTCGGTATAGCCCTGGGCCTGGCCGAGGACGCGGCCGAGCACCCTCCGCCGCTGGGCGGGATGCTGACCGAGATCAAGGACTACCTGCGGGGCGACAATCCGCTGATCCGCGACGCGGCGTCCATGGTGAAGACGACCCCGCCCGGGCGCGGCTCGCGACTGGTCCGGCTGGACGACCCGTTCTTCCCGTCGTGCTCCGTCGAGGGCGTCTCGCTCATGGTCACCGGTCCGTTCGAGGAGGACGACCTCGGCGTCGCCTGTTACCACTCCAAGCTGGGCGCGGTGGAGCTCTATCTCAACCACCTGGTCGACGGCCCCGGCGAGTACGTCGTGGTGGACATGACGGCGGGGGCGGACTCCTTCGCCTCCGGGCTGTTCACCCGCTTCGACCTCACCTTCCTGGTCGCCGAGCCGACCCGTCAGGGCGTGAGCGTCTACCGGCAGTACCGCGACCACGCCGCCGGGTTCGACGTCGAGATCGCCGTCGTGGGCAACAAGGTCCACGCGCCGGAGGACGTCGACTTCCTCCGCGAGCACGTCGGCGACGACCTGCTGACCTGGTTCGGCCACTCCTCCGCCATCCGCGGGATGGAGCAGGGCCGGCCGTTCACGCTCGACGATCTGGAACCCGCCGGCCACCTGGCCCTCGCCACCATGCTCGACCGGCTCGACGCGCAGCCCAAGGACTGGCCGAAGTTCGGCAGGCAGGCGGCCGAGTTCCACGTCAGAAACGCGCATGCGTGGGCCAACCGGGCGACGGGAGAGGACCTGGTCGCGCAGATCGACCCCGGCTTCGTGTACGGCCCCGCCGTCGCCGCCTCATGAACGTGTCGCCTCCGCGCCAGATGGAGGCTCACGGCGTTCGATCTACCGTCAACTGCGTCCCCGCTCTGTGAGCAGACGCCGAGAGGAGAACAGCTCATGTCGCTGTCCGTGTCCAACGACCTGCTCGACCAGGCCCGCGCCGGTGAGGTGGACGACGCGGCCTTCGTCGCCTGCGTCCGCGACTCGCTGCCGTACGCCTGGGCGACGATCACCGCGCTGGTCGAGCGGCGGGACCTGTCCGGCGCCGACTTCGCCGACAACCAGGTGCCGCCGCCCGACGAGACCGCTCGCGGTCAGTTGCTGCGCTGCCTGGCCAGCGACGCGATGCGCGGCGCCCTCGAAAGGCACTTCGGCGTACGGCTGGCCTTCCAGAACTGCCACCGCGTCGCGGTGTTCCGCCCGGAGGCCACCGAGGCCTACCGGGAGTTCGTCACGCCCCGGGCGCAGATCCTGAACCAGAGCCCCGAACTGGTCGACTGCTGACCATGCCGGCTTGATCGGCCCGGCTTCGGCTGGGGGCGGCGCTCCGGTTCACGCCGCCCCCGGCCCTCGCCGTCTCACGGCCGGAAGCACCTCCGCGCCGAGGCGTGCGATGTTCTCCAGCGTCCGCGCGCGGTCTCCGGCGCCCTCGACCATCAGGATGAGGTGCCGCAGCCCGGTTCGCGCCGCCGTGGTAATGATCTTCTCCACGCAGTGCTCCGCCGAGCCCACCGGATGGATCCGGCACAGCAGGTCCACGTACTCCGCAATGTTCCGGCGCGGCGGCGGCCGCCCGTCCACGGGGACATACCCGGCCAGTCCCGGCCCGAGCCAGCGCGGCAGCGACTCCCGCATCTCCCGTACCGCCTGCTCGGTGGTGTCCGCCACATAACCCAGCGCGGCGCCGATGTGCGGCGCCGGGCCTGTCGCGTACCCCTCGTACGCGGCGATCATCTCCGCCTTCTCCTCGTCGCCGATGTGCATGCCGACAAGCATGGGCAGTCCCCGTTCGGCGGCGAGCCGGACCGTGCCGTCCGACGTGCAGGCGACGACCGGCGACATCCGGGCCTGCGGGACCATCGTGACCTCCCGGAAGCGGAAGAACTCGCCGTCCCCCGCCACCGGACCACCGTTCAGCGCCGTGCACAGCAGGTCGAGCGATTCGGGGAAACCCCGCTCGAACCTCGCCGTTCCGGTGCCGAAGACCTCCAGTTCCAGCCACGGACCCCCACGCCCCACACCGAGCCGGAACCTGCCGTCCGACACGTGGTGGAGGATCGCCGCCTGCTCCGCCAACGCGACCGGATGCTGGGCGGACAGCACGCTGACCGCCGTTCCCACCGTGATCCGCGAGGTCCGGCCCAGCGCCACGGCCGCCAGTGTCACCGCCGACGGGCAGACGCCGTACGACATGAAGTGGTGCTCGGCGATCCAGGCGTCGTCGAACCCGGCCCGTTCGGCGGCCTCGATCGCCTCCATCGTGCCGCGCAGCACGTCCCCGGGTGCCATGCCCGGGAAGCCCGCCGCGACGAGGAAGACGCCGATCCTCATGCTCGCGGCCGCGCCCCTACCGAGGGCCGCCGTTGACGTAAAGCGTCTGGCCGGTGACATACGACGCGTCGTCGGAGGCGAAGAACGCCACCACTGACGCGACCTCGGTCGGCTGGCCGACCCGCCGCAACGGCACGGCCTGCGCCATGGTGGCCCGGTGCTCCTCCGGCGTCACCCCCAGTCGCACGGCCGTCGCCTCGGTCATCGGCGTCGCGATGTACCCCGGCGCGACCGCGTTCACCCGGACGCCGAACGGGCCCAGCTCGATCGCCATGGTCGCGGTGAGCCCCTGGATGCCCGCCTTGGCCGCCGCGTAGTTGGCCTGCCCCCGGTTTCCCAGCGCCGACCGGCTCGACAGGTTGACGATCGCTCCCGACCGCTGCTCCACCATGTGCTTGTGGACGGCCCGGCTCACGAGGAAGACGCTCTTGAGGTTCACATCGACGACCTTGTCCCAGTCTTCCTCCGACATACGGAACAGCAGGTTGTCGCGGGTCAGGCCGGCGTTGTTCACCAGCACGTCGATCCGCCCGAACTCGTCCATCACCCTCGGCACGAGCGCCTCGACCTGAGCGCTGTCGGAGACGTCACAGCCGAACGCGACCGCCCTGCCCCCGGTGACGGTGATCTCGTCCACGATCGAGGCGCACCGGTCCGCTGTGAGATCGACGCAGGCCACCGTCGCGCCCTCCGCAGCCAACCGGCGTGCGATCGCCGCACCGATCCCCCGCGCCGCACCGGTGACCACCGCGAACTTCCCGATGAACCGTGACATCGACAGCCTCCTCGCCTCCGATTCGATCACAGCAACTTACTCCGAGTCATCCTCCCGGCCGTGTCACAGAGCAGCTGCCACACAGCAGCCGGCCCACACGGCAGCCGGCCCACACGGCAGCCACGCCACAGACCGCCGCTACCCCGGTCGTGCGGCGCGTCGGCGCATGACCGCCTAGATCCGTAGTCGTGGGGCTCTCGCGGGGTTGTGGTAGGTGAAGGCCCAGCGGTCGGTGCCGGTCTTGCGGCGGGTGTAGCGGTCGGGGTGGCGGTAACGGTCGCGGTTGTGGAACTGGCAGGCGGGGCCGAGCAGTTTCAGGTTCGTGAGGCCGCCGATGCTCCAGTTGTCGGCGTGGTCGATCTGGCACATGGTTGCCGGGAGTGGGCAGCCGTCGATCCAGCAGGTGGCGTAGCGGGCGAAGATGGCCCTGCGTTGGGCGGGAGTGGCCAGGCGGACCTTGCGGCCCATGTCCAGCACCTGCCCCTCGGCGTCCATCACCAGCCGCACCAGACTGCTGGTGCGGGCAAGCCGATGCACGCTGGAAACCGGCAGCACCTGCCCGGTCGCCAGCAACAACCCCGGCACCGCCCCCGGCACCGCTCCTGGCAATGCTCCCGGTGACGCTTCCTGCGCCGTCCCGAGCGGCGTTCCCGGCGCTGTCCCCGCTGGCCTCCCCAGTTCCGGTTCCGCCGCGCCCGGCGCCGTTCCTGGCGTCCCGGGCGTCGCTGGCGTCCTCGTCGCACGCGAGCACCGCGTCTCGCCGCCGCACCCGCACACGCCCTGGCCATCCGCCGCGTCCTGCTGAGCCCGGCCCTGCTCATCGCTGCCTTGCTCGCCGCCGCCCGGCTGATGGCGGCACTGTCCACGGCGCACGTCGTTGTGGTCCTCAGGCGTGCCCTGCGCATGCCGGCAGTCCCCCGCAGGCCGATGCCCGGCGTGGGCGTGATGCGCATAGGCGTTCTCGGGCGGAGGATCCGGCCGCGCCGTCTGCGAAGGTGAACCGGCATCTGCCCCGGCGTCGCCGCAATCGGCGGGGTGGGCAGGACGGCCCAGGCACTCATCCTGGGCATGTGCGGTGTCGGTGCCGCCCCCGTTGCCGGGGTCGTCAGCGCTTCCGGTGTCGCCGGGGGCGCTGGTGTCCTCGCTGTCCTGGCCGTCCTGGCTGTCCTCCGCACCATCCGCGCCCTCGGCATTCCGGGCGTCTTCGACGTCGCCGGGGTCGTCGGCGCTTTCGGTGTCGCCGGGGGCGCTGCCGTCCTCGGCGCCCTCAGTGCCTTCGGCGTCCTCAATGCCCTCAGTGCCCTCGGCATCCTGAGGGTCCTCGGCGTCGGCGGAGTGGTCGGTGCCGGGGGCAGCGGGTTGAGGGTCAGTGGGGTCGGGATCGGTGGGGAGGGATTCGGCGTTGACCAGGACGAGGAGTTCGGTGGCGATCTTCTCCTCCAGCAGCGCGATGAACGCATCCGCGTTACGCACTCGCAGCGGCCGG
>NZ_VIRJ01000051.1:0-36955 GCF_006874435.1 Microbispora sp. KK1-11
CGCCGGACCAGCGGAACCACGCCCTGCTCGACCTCGTCCGCACCGAAGTCGCCACCGTCCTCACCCACCCCAACCCCACCGCCATCCCCACCGACCGACCCCTCATCGAACTCGGCCTCGACTCCCTCACCGCCGTCGAACTCCGCAACCGCCTCACCACCACAACCACCCTCCGCCTCCCCGCCACCCTCACCTTCGACCACCCCACCCCCCAAGCCATCGCGGCGTACCTCGACCGGGAGCTGCCCGGCTCGGCGAGCGGCCCGGCCGGACCGGCCCGCCGTACGGACCCGGGCGCCGGCGGAGGACTGGCCGCCCTGCACCGGCGGATGCACGAGACGGGCAAGCACGACGAGGCGGCCCAGTTGCTCGTGGCGGCGTCGCACGCGCGAAGTCAGTTCGGCGCGCCGGACCGGGACCGGTACGCGCTGCCGCCGGTCAGGCTGGCGACGGGACCGGGCCGGGTGTCCGTGGTCTGTTTCCCCGCGCTCAGCGCGATCTCCGGGCCGCACGAGTACTCCCGGTTCGGGCAGGCGTTCCGCGACGACCGGAACGTGTACGTGGTGCCGTCGCCGGGATTCACCGACGGAGAGGACGACGCGCTGCCCGACTCGCTGGAGACGCTGATCCAGATGAACGTCGAGGGCCTGCGCGAGTGCGTGGGCGACGAGCCGTTCGTCGTCGTGGGCCGCTCCATGGGCGGCTGTGTGGCGCACGCCGTCACGGTGGCCCTGGAGGAGCAGGGCCTGCGGCCGGCCGGGCTGGCGCTGATCGACAGCTACCCGATCGACGCCTCCGCACAGGACGGCATGGACTGGTGGCAGGGCGCGATGATCGGCGGCATGCTCGAACGCATCGACCGGTTCGACATGACGCTCCATGACACCAGGCTGACGACGATGGGCGTCTACAACCGGTTGTTCATCGGCTGGCAGCCGAAGCCGGTGGACACTCCGATCCTGCTGCTGCGTGCCGTCGAGCCGCTGCGCGGCACCACGGTCGAGGCGGACGACCCGGCCCGCTGGCAGGCGTACTGGCCGGTGGCGCACGATGCCCTGAACATCCCCGGCGACCACTTCACCACGCTGGAGGAGCACGCGGGCACGACCGCGGAGGCGATCCGCGCCTGGATCGGCACGCTACGCCTGGAAGAGCCGGAGGATCGCGAGGAGGCCGAGGAGCCCGCGGCCTGACACGGCGGGCCGGCCGCGACCACCGCTCTGCCGTCGCCTGCGCGCGGGAGCGTTCGGCGTGCCCGGCTTCGGCGAGGCGATGGCCGTGACGACGAAAGACCGCCCCACACGCGTGGGGCGGTCTTGTCTCAAGCCATCGGCACCGCTGGTCGTTACGGCACGTCGTAGCAGGTCATCCAGCCGTAGTCCTCAATCCAGCACGGGTAGCCCTTCGGCTCCCTGGGCCTCGCCTCCGCCGGGCTGGACAGGACGCCGAACGCGGTGACGGCGACGGCGACGGTCGCGATGGCGGCCGCGGCGCGCTTCAGGGACTTCATGACACAACTCCTGTCGTAGGCGTCTTCGGTGACGCTCTCATCGGCCGGGCGAGGTCGCCCCGGCGATGACGTGTTTCTGCTGACACGAACGAGTAGACAGGAGCCCACTTGCGGAAAGATTGGTTACCAGTTGTATCCGGCTTGGACGCGTGAGAAGTCCCCCGGCGGGGAGCTACCGCACGATGCCCAGACGGCCGGGCAGGACTCGTACTCGACCCGCCTCGTGAAAGTTTCGAGTCGTCCGGGGGCGACGGACGACCAGGGCCGAGGTCAGCGCGGGAGGGCCGGCAGGCGGGGCGAGCCGGACATTGCCCCTCCCCCGGACCATGGCTATGGTCCGGGGGCACCCGAAGCCGGAAGCCGGCGTTCCGTGACCCCGCCCGCCCCTTCCCCCAGATGAGGCGCCCATGAGACGAATACTCACGAGGTTCACGGCGCTCGGCACGGCCGTCCTGACGATGGCCGGGCTCTTCACGCCCGCCCCCGGGTTCGCCGCCGCCGCGACGCTTCGCCCTGGCGTCATGTGGAACGACACGGCGGGCAACCGGCTGCAGGCGCACGGCGCCGGCGTGTTCAAGGTCGGTTCGACCTACTACATGGTCGGCGAGGACAAGACCGCCGGGGCCACGTTCACGGCGGTCGCCTGCTACTCCTCGACCGACCTGGCCACCTGGACCCGGGTGGGCAACGCGCTGAGCCGGCAGAGCAGCGGCGACCTCGCGGCCGGGCGCATCGTGGAGCGGCCGAAGGTGATCTACAACTCCGCGACCGGCCAGTACGTGATGTGGGTGCACATCGACAACACCTCCTACAGCGACGCGCGTGCCGGGGTGGCCACCAGTTCGACACCGTGCGGGCCGTACACCTACCGCGGTTCCTCACGTCCGCTCGGGTACGAGAGCCGGGACCTGGGCCTGTTCAAGGACGACGACGGCACCGCGTACCTGCTGACCGAGGATCGCAGCCACGGCCTGCGCATCGATCGGCTCTCCGACGACTACACCCAGGCCGTGAGCACGGTCGCGGTGCTCGCCGACCTGGAGTCCCCGGCGATGGTCAAGGTCGGCGGACGGTACTTCCTGTTCGCCTCGCACCTGACGGGCTGGTCCACGAACGACAACGTCTACGCCACCGCCGGCTCGCTGTCCGGGCCGTGGAGCGGATTCACCACCTTCGCCCCCGTCGGCAGCCGCACGTTCGACTCCCAGACCTCCTCCGTCGTGCCCGTCTCGGGTTCGTCGGGCACCACGTACGTCTACATCGGCGACCGGTGGAACCCCAACGACCTCAACAGCTCCACTCCCGTCTGGTTGCCGCTCACGATCAGCGGCGCGACCGCCTCGATGAACGCGTTCTACGACTCCTGGACGATCGACACGGCCACCGGCACGTGGGCCGGCCCGCCGGCCCCGCAGAGCTTCACGCTCGTCGGCGCCCAGTCGGGCCGCTGCCTCGACGTCGCCGGCGGCGCCCCTGCCAACGGCTCGGCCGTCCAGATCTACGACTGCAACGGCGGCGCGGGCCAGAAGTGGTCCCTCACCTCCTCCGGCGAACTGCGCACGTTCGGCGGGACCAAGTGCCTGGACGTGTTCGACCAGAGGACCACGGCGGGCTCCTCGGTAGGCGTCTGGGACTGCAACGGCGGCGCCAACCAGAAGTGGACGCTCAACTCCACCGGCGCCGCCGTCGGCGTCCAGTCGGGCCTCTGTCTGGACGTGAACGGCAACCAGACGGCCAACGGCACCAAGGTGCAGATCTGGACCTGCAACGGCGGCGCGAACCAGAGGTGGACGCGCACCTGAGGATCGGCCGCCGCACCGGCCCACGGGGTGCGGGACGGCCTCAGGCGGTGAGCTGCCGCACGATGCCCAGACGGTCAGGCAGGACCTCGTACTCGACGATCCGCCCGTCGCGGAACCGGATCGTGCTGATGCTCCGGCCGGTGAAGCGACGCCCGCTCGGCGGGGCGCCGAACACCTCGCCGCGCTGGACACCCTCGATGGTCCAGTAGACGACGACCCGATCGCCCTCTGCGACGGTGTCCGTCACGGTCGCGGTCACGCCCTCGACCGCCGAGCGCAGCCAGGTGATGTGCTGGACGAACCCCTCACGCCCCAGGTTGCCCCCCGCGGGGCCGGCGGCGTCCGTCGCGTCGTCGGCGACGATCTCGTCGAGGACGCCGAGCCGGCCCTGCGAGACGACCTCCTCGTAGAAGCGTCTGGCCACCGCGCGGTTGATCTCCGTGGTGCTCGTCCCCGTGGTGCTCGTCTCCGTGGTGCTCACGGGCGTTCTCCTTGTCTGGTCGTTACGAGGGTCACCGGCGTACGGCCGGCAGCGGGAGGATTCCGAGGCTCGCGTCGAGGCCGCCGTCGACGACCAGCGTGGTTCCTGTGACGTACGACGCGGCGGGCGAGGTGAGGAACCAGACGGCCTCGGCCTGCTCGCGGGGCTCGGCGAACCGCTGGAGCGGGATGCGGCGCTCGAGCTCCGCGGTGAACGCCGGATCCTGGCGCACCCCGGCGTTGATCCGCGTCCAGGTGAGCCCGGGGGCGAGGGCGTTGACCCGGATGCCGTCGGGCGCGTGGTCGATGGCCGCGGCACGGACGAGATTGATCAGCGCGCCCTTCGAGGCGTTGTAGGCCCAGTTGCCGGGGTCGGCGCGCAGTCCGGCGACGGAGGCGGTGACGACGACCGCACCGCCTCCCACCGCCCGGAGCGCGGGCGCGGCGGCCCAGATGCCCAGGATCGGCCCGCGCAGGTTGACGGCGAGGATGCGGTCGGCGGCCTCCACCGCGCCGGGCGACTCCCACGGCCGGGTGCCGCCGATGCCGGCGTTGAGCACGACCGCGTCGAGCCGGCCGAACTCCCGCTCCGCCAGCGCGACCGCGGCCAGGTTGGTGTCCTCCAGGGACACGTCTCCGGCCAGCGTCACCACGCGGTCGAGCGTGGCGAGCTCCTTGAGCGCGTGCTCGTCGTGGTCCACGGCGAGCACGGCGACGCCGCGCTCGGCGTACAGCTCGGCGGTCGCCCGGCCGATGCCCGAGCCCGCTCCGGTCACGAGGACGGCGCGCGGGCCGGGGGTGGATGAGGTCATGACAGGCCCTCCAGGTTCACAGTGGATGCGGCTCGTCCCGCCGCCCGTCCCGCGTCGATCCTCGGGACGGCGGCGAGCAGTTCGGCGGTATAGGTGGCACGCGGGGCGCGGAAGACGTCCGCGACGTCACCGGTCTCGACCAGGGCCCCGTCCTTCATCACCGCCACCCGGTCGCAGACCTGGCGGACGACGCCCAGGTCGTGCGAGATGAACAGCAGCGCCACCCCGGCCTCGCGCCGCAGCCGGGCGAGCAGGGCCAGGATCTGCGTCTGGACGGTGACGTCGAGCGCGGAGACCGGTTCGTCGCAGACGATCACCTCGGGCCCGGGGGCGAGCGCCCGCGCGATCGCCACCCGCTGACGCTGGCCTCCGCTCAACTGGGCGGGGCGCCGGTCCAGCAGGGCGTCGTCCAGCCCGACCTCGGCGAGCAGCGCGGTGACCCTCTCGCGCCGCAGGCGCCGCGGCATCCTTCCCTGCACCGCCTCCCCGACGACCCGTTCGACGGTGAACCGCGGGTCGAACGAGCTGAGCGGGTCCTGGTCGACGAGCTGGATGCGGGAGCGGCGGGCGCGCCGGGCGCGCTCCCGCAGCCCGCTCCACGCCTCGCCGCCGAGCAGCACGGTTCCGGCGTCGGGGGCGATCTCGGCCAGCACGATCCTTGCGATGGTGCTCTTGCCCGACCCCGATTCGCCGACCAGGCCCAGCGCCTCGCCCGCGCGCAGGTCGAACGACACGTCGTCGACGGCCGTACGCCACGAGCCGCCCGGGGAGCGGTACCGCTTGGTCATCCCCCGCACCGAGACGACCGCGTGGTTCTCCACCCGGCGCGGCGCCGCCGTCCTGTCGGGAGCGAGGGCGGGCCGTCCCCGGCCCGCGTGGAAGCAGCGAACCTCCCGGCCCGGCCCGTACGGCACGGGCGGCGGTAGCTCGGCGCGGCAGCGATCGTCGGCCAACGCGCAGCGCGGCGCGTACGGGCAGCCGACGGCGGCCGGAGGACCGGTGCGGACGAGGGGCAGTTCCCGCGGCGGGCCGTCCACGGCGGGCACGGCGGCCAGCAGGTCGGCGGTGTAGGGGTGGGCGGGCGCCCGCAGCAGCGTGTCCGCCGGTCCCCGCTCCACGACGAGTCCCGCGTAGAGGACGGCGACGTGGTCGGCGAGCCGGGCCACGACCGCCAGGTCGTGGCTGATGAGCAGCACTGCGGTGCCCGCTCGCGTGCGCTCCCCGAGCAGGTCGAGCACCTGCGCCTGCACGGTGACGTCGAGGGCCGTGGTGGGCTCGTCCGCGACCAGCAGCGACGGGCGGGCGGCGATCGCGGAGGCGATCAGAGCCCGCTGCCGCAGGCCGCCGGACAGCTCGTGCGGATACTGCAGGAACCGAACGCCGGGGTCGGGCACGCCCGCCTCGGCCAGCAGCCCGATCACCTGGTCGTCGAGGTCGTCGCGGCCCGCCAGGCCGTGCACCTCCAGCGCCTCCGCCACCTCGTGCCCGACCCGGCGGAGCGGGTCGAGCGAGGTCAGCGCGTCCTGCAGCACGTAGCCGATGCGGCGCCCGCGCAGCCGCCGCCACTCGCGGCCGCTCAGCCGGCGCAGGTCGCGCCCCTCGAAGGACAGGGCCCTGGCACGCACCCGCGCGCCAGGACCGGCGAGACCGAGCAGCGTCCGGGCGGTGACGCTCTTGCCCGATCCCGACTCGCCCACGACCGCGAGGCACTCCCCCGCGCGCAGCGACAGGTCGACGTCGCGTACGGCCCGCACCACGCCGCGCCGGGTGGCGAAGTCCACCGACAGCCCGGTGACCTCCAGCAGGGGTGGCTCGGTCATCCTGCCTCCCGTCCTTCGTAGCGGGCCTGCAGGGCCCGGCCCACGACGGTGGCCGACATGACGGTCAGCGTGATGGCACCCCCCGGGAACAGGGCCAGGGTCCAGCTCGCGTCGAGGTAGTCGCGCGCCTGCGCGAGCATCGCCCCCCACTCGGGGGCGGGCGGCCGCGGGCCGAGCCCGAGGAAGCTCAGCGAGGCCCCGGCGATGAGCGCGGTGCCCACGTTGATCGTGGCCAGGATCAGCAGCGGCGCGACGACGTTGGGCGCGATGTGCCGCAGCAGGATCCTGGCCGGCGTCAGCCCCAGGTTGACCGCCGCCCGCACGTACGCCGAGCCGCGGACCACCAGTGCCTGCGCCCGGACGACCCGGGCGAAGCCCGGCGCGAGCGCCACGGTGATGGCCAGGACGGAGTTGCGCGTGCCCGGCCCGAGGACCGCCACGACGAGCATGGCCATCAGGATGGCCGGGAACGACAGCAGCACGTCGGCCAGCCGCATGGCCGCCTCGCCGGCGAGGCGACCGCCCAGCGCCGCCAGCAGGCCCCAAGCGGAGCCCGCGAGCCCGGCCAGCAGGGTGGAGCCGACGCCGACCAGCAGCGACGGCCGGGCGCCGAAGACCAGCCGGGCCAGCACGTCGCGGCCGAGCTGGTCGGTGCCGAGCGGGTGGCCCGCCATCGGACCGCGCAGCGCGAGGGCCGGGTTCACCTGGTCAGGGCCGTGGGCGAGCAGGCCGGGGGCGAGGGCGGCGAGGCAGACGAGCGCGAAGAACGCGGCGGCCAGCGCCGCGCCCACCCGCGCGGCCTCCATCCGCAGGCGCGGGAGCGGTACGCCGTACGAGCCCGGGGCGGTCATGCGGCGGCCTCCCTGATGCGGGGGTCGACGAGCCCGTAGAGCAGGTCGAGCCCGATGTTGATCAGCGAGAACGTGAGCGCGGAGAGCACGACCACGCCCGTCACGACCGGGAAGTCCCGGCCGCGCACCGCCGCCACCACGACGTGGCCGAGGCCCTGCCGGGCGAAGACGGTCTCCACGACGACGGTCCCGGCGAGAAGCTCGCCGAGCACCCATCCGGAGAGCGTGAGCACCGGCAGCGCGGCGTGCCGCAGCGCGTGGCGCGCCCGGATGCGGTGCTCGGTGGCGCCCCTCGATCTCGCGGTCAGGGCGAACGGCTGGTCGAGGGCGCGTTCGAGCCCCTCCCTGGTGACCTGGGCCAGCACACCGGCGATGGGCAGCGCGAGCGCGGCGCACGGCAGCACCAGCGCGGCCGGTCCGTCGTCGCCGAGCACGGGGAACCAGCGCAGCCGGAAGGAGAAGACGGCGAGCAGCAGGACGCCGATCCAGAAGTTCGGCGTCGAGATCGAGCAGAACTCCAGGACCCGGGAGACCGCCCGAGCGCGCGGCCTGCCCGCCGTGAGCAGGGCCAGCGCGACCGCCAGGCAGAAGCCGAGGAGGGCCGCCCCCGCCGCGAGCGCCAGGGTGGGACCGAGTTGCTCGCCGATCACGCTGCTCACCGGCCGGCCGAGCTGGTAGGAGCCGCCGAGGTCGGCGCGCAGGAGCCGGCCGAGGAACAGGACGTACTGCACGGCGACCGGCCGCCGCAGGCCGTACTGGTCGCGGATCGCGTCGAGCACCTGGGGGGTGGCGTTGGCCTGGACCCCGCCCGCGATGATCCGGGCAGGGTCGCCGGGCACCAGCCGCATGCCGGCGAAGGCAAGCGTCGCGGCGCCCCACAGCACGAACAGGGTCAGCGCCAGCCTGCGGGTCAGCCGGAGGGCCAGCGGAGCCACCGGGATCAGGCCCCCAGCCAGGCGCCGTGGAAGATCGGATAGGTCTGGGCGTCGAAGGCGACGCCGCGCACCTTCGCCGAGAACGCGGTGAGCTGCACGGGAGTGTAGAGCGGCAGCACGTACGCCTGCCGGAGCACCTCGTGCTGCACGGCGGCGTAGTCCTTTCCCGCCGTCGCCGGGTCGGAGGTCTCCGCCGCCTCCTCCACCCACGTGTCGATCTGCGGCGAGTCCACCAGCGCGACGTTGCCGCCGGCCTTCGCGTAGGTGTTGCCCGAGGCGAACGCGAAGCGCAGCACGTCGGGCGTGGGGCGGGCGAAGCTCACGTCCACCAGGTCGTAGCCGCCCCCGATGAGGTACTTGCCGACGAACGCCCCGGTGTCCACGGCCGGCCGTTCGATCTTGATGCCGACGAGCTTGGCCTGCGCCTGGATGCCCTCGGCGAGCACGTCGCGCTGCTCCTTGTTGCCCTCCGCCCAGTAGGGCCAGGTGAGGGTGAGGGTCTTGCCGTCCTTGACGCGGTAGCCGTCGGGGTCCGTCTTCGTCCAGCCCGCCTCGTCGAGCAGCCGCTTCGCCTCGTCCGGGTCGTACGACGCCAGTTCGCTCTCGGCCGTGGGGTCGTAGGCCGCCGTGGTGCGGCTGAGCGGATTGCGCGCGACCGGGAAACGGCCGAAATAAATGTTGCGCACGAGTTCTTCGACGTTCACGGCGGCCGACAGGGCGCGCCGCACGCGCACGTCCCGCAGCGGCCCGCGGGTCTGGTTCAGATAGAGGTTGTAATTCAGGCCCGGCGTCTCCTGGGAATTCAGCGTGAAACCGGTGAGGGACTGCAGCTTTCCGGCGTTCACCGGGGGGACGCCGGCGATCGCCTGCACCTGCCCGCTGGTGAGGGCGCCCCACCGGGTGGCGTCCTCGGGGACGAACTCGAACACCAGGGTGTCGAGGTAGGCCGCCCCCTGATGGGAGGCGCCGGCGGGAGGCGAGGCGTATCCGGCGTTCTTGCGCAGCGTGACGCGCTTGTCCTTCTCCCAGGAGACGTAGGAGAAGGGTCCTGTGCCGACCGGCCGGTAGTCCGCGACGGGCTTCGCGAGTGCCGCCGGGCTCTGGATGCCCAGGTAGGGCACCGACAGCGCCTGCAGGAACGGGGTGAAGGGCCGTTTCAGCGTCACCTCGACGACGTGGTCGCTCACCACCCGCGACTTCTCGTACGGCGCGATCAGCGAGGCGGCGTAGGCGGACTTGGTGGCCGGGTCCACGACGTGGTCGAGGCTCGCCTTGACGGCCTCCGCCGTGAACGGCGTGCCGTCGTGGAAGGCGACCCCCTCCCTGAGGGTGAACGTGTAGGTCTTCCCGTCTCCGGACACGGTCCATTTGGTGGCGAGCCAGGGCCCGAAGGTGTCCGGGCCGGTCTGCGCGACCAGGGAGTCGAAGACGTTGCGGTCGATCAGGCCGGTCACCGCCGTGGCCGCGACGGCCGGGTCGAGCGACACCTGCGTGCCGGCCAGGGCGTAGGTGAGGGTGCCGCCGGCCACCGGGCCCGCGCCCGCCGCCCGGCCGGTCGGCCGCTCGTCCCCGCCGCCGGCCGAGACGACCAGGACCACGACGGCGACGATGATCACCGCCAGGACCGCCCCCAGGACGGCCGGGCGTCGGGAGCGCAGGCCGCGCCTCCTCCTGGCCGGCCCGTCGTCGACGCGGGTGGCGGTGTCGTCGCTCAGTGACATCGGTGGAACCTTCTCTGTCGCGCGGGGGCACAGGGGTATGCGGGAGGAACAGGCGTGCGGAAGCGCCGGACAGGCCCGTGCGGCGGGACCGCACCATCCCGTCACACGGGCCCGTCACACGGACCCGTCACAGGGCCGGGCCCAACCCCCGGAAATGCCGGCAATGCCATTCAGCGGAAATTCGAATTTCCGATCCGGCGGCTAGATCACACCATATTCCAGCGAGCCGGTCAATATGAGAGTTCCCTTGTCGCGGCCAATCGGTTTCGCCTATCGATATCAATTCGAATTCCCGATGGAAAGCTGCCCTGAACGCGCTCCGGAGAAATGTGCGACAGACGAGAAGAACGCGTTGAGCGCCTCGCCCGCGCGCGCCTCGATGGCCGGGTCCAGCCCCTGCCGGCTCACCAGGCGCAGCCCGACGGCCTCCTGCGGGGGCAGCGGCGCGATCTCCTCCAGGCCGTCGGGAACGCCGTACGCGGTGGGCAGCAGGGCGAGGCCGAGGCGCGCGCGTGCCGCCGCCAGCACGCCTTCGAGGTTGGTGGCCTCCGTCGTGATGCGGACCGACCAGCCGAGGCGTTCCAGCACGCGTACGGCCTGCCCTCGCAGGGCGCACGGCTCCTGGAAGGCGACCAGGGGCACCGGCCGGTCCGGCGGCGGGAGGAACAGGCCCGGGGCGCCGAGCCAGCGCAGCGGCAGCGTGGCGACCTGCCTGCCCCCGACGTTGGGCACGACACCGAGGATCAGCGCCATGTCGAGCGTGCCGCGCAGGGTCGCCTCGGCCAGCGTGGTGCTGCGGTCCAGCCGGAACACGACATCCTGCGCGGGCAGCGACGACATCAGGGCGCTCAGGAGGTCGGGCAGCGCCCCGTATCCCGCGTGCTCGACCGCGCCCACGGTCAGGGTGGCGGGACGCTCCGCGCCGAGGCGGCCCATGGCCTCGTCGTGCACGGCGAGCAGCCGCCGCGCCTCCACCAGCAGCGCCTCGCCCGCGACGGTGAAGCGGGTCGACCGGCCGGTCCGCTCGACCAGCGGCTGCCCGATGACGCGTTCCAGCGATCGGACATGCTGGCTCACCGTCGGCTGGCTGGTGCGCAGGGCGGACGCGGCCCGTCCGAAGCCACCGCACTCGGCGATGGCCACGAAAGTTCGCAGTTGCACGAGATCGAGCAATGCTCCCATGGCCGCATCATAGCCCAAAACCCACATTACCTACATAGAATTAGGGCTGTTATCTCGCGAACCCCGGCGAGAACGCGAGCACGGTGCGGAACGAACCGCCGTTGCCCATAGCCCGAAGGACCTTGACGGAGGCCCGCTCGGCAGCTTACGGTCAGGACCGAAACTGAAAGATCAAGAACGGGGCGCGTGGTCACAGGTCCGCCGGCCCGGCCGTCGCCGTGCCCGGCCCGCGCGCTCCCATCGTGACGGCTCCGCCACCGGCGGGGCCGGGGTGAGGGCGCCGCATGACGTCCCCGGCGGAGGCGTTTCCTCACCCTCCTCGCGCTGCACAGAAGGGACGGACGCGCGGAGTCCGGACGGCGGTCCCGGCGCGCGGACCGGACCGGCGCGGCTCGAGCCATCGACTAGTGAAAGGGACCCGGCACTGTGCGGAAAGTGCTTTCTGTGTTACTCACGCTACTGGTGGGGACGGTCCTGGGGGTCGTCACTCTGTCATTTCCGGCCCAGGCCGGAATCTGGCACGAATATCCGGTGGCGGCCAACAGGACCTGCAGCGCCACCGCGGTCTACAACGGGACCAGCTACCAGACGTGCCTGGAGTTCAACGACGCCCGCACGCAGGTGCGCGCCATCGTCTTCGTCAAGCCGGGCGCGTACACCAACTTCCAGGCCAACCTCACGCTCTCGTTCGGCGGCGGTGGTCCCGTCATCTCCGACTCGTGCCCGACGATGACCGGGAACTCCCCGCGCGCCTGCTACACCGCGTTCACCGACCTGCGGCGGCCGTACGCGGTGGTCGACGCGAACGTGGGCATCGCGGGGACCTGGATGACGCCCCTGCGCGCCCTCGACATGCGGTTGTCTCCCAAGGAGCAGGAGAACTCGAACTGGTGCGGACCCGGCGCCGTGCAGACCATCATCGCCACGATGGGCCTATCCGCTCCGCCCCAGTCCACCCTGGCGGACCTCATGGAGACCACGGCCCTGGGAACGATGCCCTGGATGATGAAGCTCGGCCTCAACGGGTACGTTTCCCAGGACTTCCCCTACGGCGACTACCGCGTGCCCAGCACCGGGCTCGCCCGGATCCGGGGCCTCGAGGTCGTCGTGAAGTCGCTCTCACGGGGGCGGCCCGTCGCGGTGCTGGTCAAGCCGGGGCAGCTCCCCTGGTCCCCCGGCAGTTCGGCGTACTACCGGCACTACATCGTCATCCACGGGTTCGGCGGGCACCAGTGGTCCGAGCCGGGCTTCTGGCCCTGGGTGCCGGACAACTTCAAGGTGTGGGACCCGGGTTCGGGCCACGAGGGCAACCTCACCATGGACCAGTTCTTCCTCGCCGTGCTCGGCGCCGACAGCAGCGACGACGCCTGGGTGATCTCCACGTAGGGCCTGCTCTCTCCGGGGCCCGCTCTCCGGGGCCGGGCCACCCGGCCCCGGAGCGCCCGCGTGCGCTCACCCCACTGCCAGCCACCAGCGGACCGCGGTGGCGGCCGTCTGCGGTGGCACCTGGTGGCCGCCGCGGAACTCCTCGTACGTCACCTCGTAACCGCTCTCCCGCAGGTCGGGGACGAGCCGCCTGCTGCACCGGTCGATCGGCAGAACCCGGTCGGAGACCCCGTGCGAGACGAAGATCCGGGGACGGCCGTGCCGGATCATCGGCGCCATGAACCCCGGAGAGAACGCGAGCACGGCGTGGAACAGGTCGCCGTTGGCCAGGCCCAGCGACAGGGCATAGGAGGCGCCGTCGGAGAAACCCGCCACGGCCACGCCGTCGAGTTCGACGGCCGTACGGGAGAACGCCTCCTCCAGCGCGGCGTCGATCCTGGACACGTCCGCGCCGTATCCGCCGACGATCACGTCCCAGGTGGCGGAGACGGCCTGCGGCGCGAGCAGCAGCACGCCGAGCTCCTCGGCCTGCGGCAGCAGCCACTCCAGCGCCTGCTCCGCCGCGCCGCCCGCGCCGTGCAGCACGACGGCGAGCGGGGACGGCCCGGGTCCCAGAGCGGGCGGAACGTAGAACAGGGCACGCCCGCCCAGGCGGTGGAGCCCCGGCACGAGAGGCGCGGCATGCTGAGGCGGCACCGCGACGGGACGGGCGGACAGGCGGCCGTGTCGCACGCCCTCCTCTGGCCCCGGATGGGGCCGGCTCCGCTCCGGTGTGGCCATCGGCCTCACCTCCCGCCCACGGGTCTACCCGTCCTGGCCGCCGGTCACCGCATTCCCGGCGGCCAGGGGACCAGGTGGTTCGGGGGCCGGCGGCCTTCAGCCGCGGGTGGCGGCGATCACCTCCGTGACCAGGCCGGGCGAGGTGACCCGGCGGACGTACTCGGGCTGGCGCAGCTCACCGCCCATGAAGGGGTACGGGTTGCGGTGGACGGCCGGGCTGGCCTCCTCCACCAGGGCGGCGAAGTGGATCTCCCTGGCCCCGGTCGCCTCGACCACGCGGCTCACGTTGCGCGGGGTGATGCCGCCTCCGGGCATGACGATCAGCCGGTCGCCGGCCCGCTCCACCAGTTCGGCGATCAGCGGCGCGCCCTCCAGGGCCGAGCTGTCCTGGCCGGAGGTGAGCACCCGGTGGATCCCCAGGCCGGCCAGCGTCTCCAGCGCGGCGAACGGGTCGGCCGTCATGTCGAAGGCCCGGTGGAAGGTGACCGAGAGCCCGCCGGCCGCGTCGATCAGCCGCCTGGCCACCTCGGTGTCCACCTCCCCTTCCGGGGTGAGCGCGCCGATCACGACGCCCTGCGCCCCGGCGTCGCGTACGGCCGCCACGTCGCGGACCATGGCCGCGACCTCGTGCTCGTCGTAGACGAAGTCGCCGCCGCGCGGCCGGATGATCACGTGGACCCGGATCGACGAGACCGCCGCCAGCGTGGCCTCGACCGTGCCCAGGGTGGGCGTCAGGCCGCCCTCGAACAGCGCGGCGCACAGCTCCACGCGGTGCGCGCCCGCCCGCTCGGCGGCCAGCGCCCCGGCGGTGCTGTCGATGCAGATCTCGTACGTCAGGCTCATGTCTCCCCTAATCGAAAACCGCCACTCAGAAAACGGCCATTCAGAAAACGGCACGGATCTCGCCGACCGGGACGCCCCCGCCCAGCACGGGAACGGTCGCGAACTCGCCCGCCGCCGAGACGTCCGCGCCCGCGGCCCGCAGCGCGGCGAGCGCGACGGCGGTCGTCGCCCGGGGGCCGCCGTCGATCGCCTTCACGGCCGCCGCGTGCCCGGAGGCGAGCGCCACGACCAGCACTCCCTCGGCGCCGCCCTTCACCACGGCGCCGGGCAGCGCCCGCATCAGGCGCGTGTTCACGTGGCCGGTCCCGCCGACGTACTCCGGGTGCGCCCGCATGGCGTCGGCGACCGCGCGCGGCGGCGTCCCCGGCGCGGACACGACCATGGCGCGTACGGCGCGGGCCAGGCCCGTCAGCGAGATCCCGAACAGCGGGGCGCCGCACCCGTCGACGGCGACGTGGGCGGCCTTCTCCCCCGACAGCTCCTCCACCACCGACCTGACCCGCTCCTGCACGAAGTGGCCGGGGTCGAGGTAGGTGGCCGTGGGCGCGCCCGCGGCGACGGCGGCGGCGAGCATCGCGGCGTGCTTGCCCGAGCAGTTCATCCGCTCCCGCGACGGCCCGAGGCCCGCCCGGACCAAGGCCTGCCGGGCGGCCTCGTCCTCGGGCCAGTCGGGCGGGCAGCGCAGGTCGCCGAAGCCGAGCCCGGCCTCGCCGAGCATCCCGGCCACGAGCCGCACGTGGAAGTCCTCCCCCGTGTGGCTGCCCGCGGCGATGGCGAGCGCGGGGCCCTGCAGGTGGGCCCCGGCGAGCAGGCAGGCGAGGGCCTGGAACGGCTTGGCCGACGAGCGCGGCAGCACCGGCGCGTCCACCGGCCCGCGCGCGACGGCGACCTCACCGCCCGCCGAGAGCGCGACCGCGCTGCCGAAGTGGACGCTCTCCACGAAGCCGGACCGCACGACCTCCGCGAGCGGGGCGTATTCAGCGAGGGACACGGATGATCCTCCTGCGCGTCCCGCCCCTGCCCGCCACGGAGCGGTCGAGGGAACGGGCGAGCGCGGACAGCGACGCGTTGACCACGAGGTAGACCAGCGCGACGACGATGTACGTCTGGATGAGCAGGCCGTTGTAGTTGGCCAGGACCTTGCCGCTGTAGAGCAGCTCGGCGTAGCTGACGACGAAACCGAGCGAGGTGTCCTTCAGCAGGCCGACCGACTGGCTGACGATCGAGGGCAGCACCCGGCGGGCCGCCTGCGGCAGCACGACCAGCCGCATCGACTGCCCCTGGGTGAGCCCGAGGGCCAGGGCGGCCTCCCCCTGCCCCCGCTCCACGGACATGATCCCGGCGCGGAAGATCTCGGCGAACGCCGCGGCGTTGGACACGGCCAGCGGCACCACGAGCTTCCAGAACAGCGGCAGGTCCAGGCCGTACCTCGGCAGCGCGAACAGCACGAGGTAGACCAGCAGCAGCGCCGGGATCGTGCGCACGGCCTCGACGTACGCGGCGGACGGCAGTCGGACCGCGCGGCGGCGCGACAGCCGTCCGAGCGCTAGGGCGATCCCGGCCGCCATCGCGAGCGCGGCGGACACGACGGCGGCCAGCGCAGTGGACCACAGCCCGCCGAGCAGGTAGCGCCACATCGGCCAGGTCGCGTACGGCTGCCAGCGCTCGGCGGCGAGCTGCCCGTTGGCGGCGAACTGGCGCACGGCCAGGGCCAGCAGGGCGAGCAGCACCAGCACGCCCGCGACGGTGGCGAGACGGATGCGGCGGCGGGCGCGCGGCCCCGGCTCGTCGAACAGCAGGTTGCTCACCGCGCCACCGCCAATCGCCGTTCGAGCCGCCCCGTCACGAACCCGGCGCAGGCGGCGATCGCCGCGTACGCCAGGCCCGCCCCCACGAAGATCGGGATGGGCTGCGCCTCCAGCAGGTTCACCCGGTTGGCGGCGGCGGTCAGCTCGACCACGCCCACGGCCGCCGCGAGCGAGGTGTTCATCGTGAGCGCGATGAAGATGTTGCCGATCGGCTGCACGACGGTCCGCAGCGCCTGGGGCAGCACGACGTGGCGCAGCGACTGGCCGAACGTCAGCCCCAGGGCGCGGGCCGCCTCGCCCTGACCGGCGGAGATCGCGTTGACGCCCGAGCGGAGGGCCTCGGCGATGTAGGCGCCCTCGTACAGCGCGATCACCACGATGGCCGTGGTGGTCAGGCCGGCCGTGAGCCCGATCTCGGGCAGGCCGAAGACCGCGAGCACGAGCAGCACGAGCAGCGGGAGGTTCTGCAGGGTCTCGACGTAGACGGTCGCGACCGTGCGCAGGACCGGGACCGGCCCGACCCGCATCGCCACGATCACGAGCCCCACGGCCGCGGCGCCGACGAACGACGCCGCGGTCATCTGGAGGGTCACGACCAGCCCCTGCCAGAACTCGGGCAGGTGATCAAGCAGCGCCGACATCAGGAACCCGGCACCGACCCGATCTCGGGCGGCGTGGGGGCCTCGCCCTGCACGACCGTGCCGAGGGAGTTCTTCCAGATGTCCTGCCAGACCCCGTTCGCCTGGATCTTCTTCAGCCAGTCGTTGACGAACGACTTGAACTGGTCGTCGCCGTGCTTGAGGCCGATGCCGTACGGGTCCTGGGTGAACGGCTTGGTCACGACCTGCAGTTCGGGGTCCTTCTTGGCGTCGGCGACCAGCAGCGTCTCGTCCTGCACGTAGGCGACGCCACGGTCCTGCTTGAGCGCCTGGACGCACTCGGGGTCGCCGCCGAAGGTGATGATCTTCGCCTGCGGCGCGAGCTTCTTGATCGTGGGAATGGCGGGGGTGTTCGCCCCGGCGATGACGGTCTTGCCGTTCAGGTCCTGCGGCGAGGAGATCCCCGTCGTTCCCTTCTTGACGGCGATGGACAGGCCGGAGGAGTAGTACGGCCCGGCGAAGGCGACCTGCTCGGCCCGCTCGGGGGTGATCGTGTAGGTCTGGAAGACCACGTCGACGGTGCCGTTGCTCAGCAGCGCCTCCCGGGTCTCGGACGCCGAGTTGACGATCTTCACCTTGGGCTGCCCGATGATGTACTTGGCCAGCGCCTTGCCGAGGTCGGCGTCGAAGCCCTCCACCTCGCCGGTGGCGGGGTTCTGCTGGGACAGCAGCGGCGCGTCGAGCGAGCCGCCGACGATCAGCTCGCCGCGCTGCTTGATCTTCTCCATCGTCGAGCCGGGCAGGATGTCCGCGGCGGCGGCCACCGGGGCCTTGGCGAGCACGCCACCGCCGCCGCCCTCGCTCGCGCCCGCGCCCGGCACGGCCGAGCCGGCCGAGTCCGTCCCGGCACAGGCCGTCAGGCCGGCCATCGCCACCGCGGCGACAGCGGCCACCCGCTTAATGGACACCATCGGGGTCCACCATCCTTTGCGATCAGTGCGTGAGTACCTTGGCCAGGAAGTCCCTGGCCCGATCGGTCCGGGGGGAGTCGAAGAAGGCGTTCGGCTCTCCCGTCTCGACGATCCGGCCGCCGTCCATGAACACCACGCGGTCGGCCGCGCGGCGCGCGAACCCCATCTCGTGGGTGACGACGACCATGGTCATGCCGTCGGCGGCCAGGCCCGTCATCACGTCGAGGACCTCGCCGACCATCTCCGGGTCGAGCGCCGAGGTGGGCTCGTCGAAGAGCATGACCTTGGGCCGCATGGCGAGCGCGCGGGCGATGGCGGCGCGCTGCTGCTGACCGCCCGACAGCCGCGCGGGCTGCTTGGCGGCCTGCTCGGCGATGCCGACCCGGGCCAGCAGCTCGTGGGCGGTCCGCTCCGCCTCGGCGCGGCTCACGCCGCGCACCTTCATCGGCGCGAGCATCACGTTCTCCAGCACGGTCTTGTGCTGGAAGAGGTTGAAGTTCTGGAAGACCATCCCCACGTCGGCCCGCAGCCGGGCCAGCGCACGGCCCTCCGCGGGCACGGGCACCCCGTCGACGAGGATCTCGCCCGAGTCCGCCGCCTCCAGCCGGTTGAGGCACCGGCACAGCGTCGACTTGCCGGACCCGGAGGGGCCGATCACCACCACGACCTCGCCGCGCGCCACGTCGAGGTCGACGTCGTGCAGCACGTGGTGCTCACCGAACCACTTGTTGAGGCCTCGTACCCGAATCATCGCCATCTTCCTTCGAAATCGAAGATATGGCGGACCGTAATGGATGATTCTGGGCGAAGTCAACGCGCTGGCGCATAAAGTCAAGTCGTGGTATTCCTTCCTCCATGCCAGGCAAAGAGAGGTTGCCGGTGCGGGGGGCGCAGGGCGACCTCCTGCGCCTCGTCGCCGCCGGCCACGCCGAGTCGCGGGCGGAACTCGCCCGCCTGTCCGGCCTGGCGGCCTCCAGCGTCTCGCTGCGTGTCGAAGAGCTGATCGGCAGCGGGCTGCTGGTGGAGGAGGGCGCGGGCACCTCCCGCGGCGGGCGGCGACCCCGCCGGCTGCGGCTCAGCCCCAGCGCGGGACTGCTCGCGGTCGCCGATCTGGGCGCCCACCACGCGCGCCTCGGCCTCCTCGACCTCAGCGGCACCCCGCTGGTGGTCGAGGAGCGCCCCTGTGAGATCGCGGACGGCCCCGAGGCGACCATCGACTGGATGGCCGCCGCGTTCGAGGACCTGCTGGCCGCGCACGGACCGCCCGGGGTCCCGCTGCGCGGGGTCGGCACGGGCATCCCCGGGCCTGTGGACCCGGCGACCGGCCGGGTCGTCGCGCCCTCGCGCATGCCCGGCTGGAACAACTTCCCCGTCGCCGAGCGCCTCGGCGCGCACTTCGACCTGCCGGTGCTGGTGGAGAACGACGCCAACCTCATGGCGGCCGGGGAGGCCAGGTCGTGGCCGAAGTGCGAGACGCTGATGGTGCTCAAGGCCGGCAGCGGCATCGGCTGCGGCGTGATGGTGAACGGCGCGCTCCACCGGGGGCGGGGCGCGGCCGGGGACATCAGCCACGTGCGGGTCAGGAGCGACTCGTCGGTCACCTGCTCCTGCGGGCACGACGACTGCCTGGAGGCCTACGCCAGCGGCGCGGCCCTGATGAGCGTGCTCAACGAGCAGGGCATCGAGGTGCGGCGGCCGGCCGACGTCGTCGCGCTGGTCGAGGACGGGGTGCCCGAGGCAACCGCCCTGGTGCGCAACGCCGGCCGGCTCATCGGCGAGGTGCTGACCGTGCTGGTGAACTTCATCAATCCCGACGCGATCGTGGTCGGGGGCAGCCTGTCGCCGGCCGAGCCGCTGATCGCGTCGATCCGCGCGGCGGTGTACGAGCGGTGCCTGCCGCTGGCCACCCGCGACCTGGAGATCTCCACCACCCGGTCGGGGCCCGACGCCGCCCTGCTCGGCGCCGGATCCCTCCTGCTCGACGCCGTGCTCGCCTGAACACCGACCCTGAATGGACAGCCGTACGTGACCCGATACTGCCTCTTCGACCTCGACGGCACGCTGACCGACCCCGAGACCGGCATCGTCGCCTCGCTGCGGCACGCCCTTTCCGCGGTCGGGATCGCGGAGGTGGAGCACGGGCGGCTCCGCGCCATGATCGGGCCTCCTCTTCAGGACGGCTTCCTCCTGCTCGGCGTGCCGCGGGAGCGTCTCGACGAGGCGGTCCACGCGTACCGCGACCGCTACGCCGACGGGATGTACGAGAACGAGGTCATCGCGGGAATCCCCGCCGTACTGGAGGCTCTCGTTGCCGACGGCTGGACCCTGGCGGTGGCGACGTCGAAACCGGCCGTCTACGCGGAGAAGATCCTGGTGCACTTCGGGCTCGACGGCTTCTTCGCGTACGTGGCCGGGGCGACGCTCGACGGGTCACGACGGCACAAGGCGGACGTGGTCCGGCACGCGCTCGACGTGCTCGGCGCCCCGCCCGAGGCGACCGTCATGGTCGGCGACCGCATGGAGGACGTCGCCGGCGCGGCCGCCTGCCGTGTGCGGAGCATCGCCGTGACGTGGGGGTTCGGCGAGGCGGCCGAATTCGCCGATCCCGGCCTCATCGCCGTGGTGGACACGCCCGAGCGCCTTCTCGACGTACTCACGCAGACGGCGGCCGGCGCCCCTTCGGCGAACTGAACGACGCGAACGTGCCCGGCGTCGGCCACACAGGATGTGACGGTCGAAGAAGCGGGACAGGGATGACCGGCTCGGCCACCGGACGAGGTCGATCAGGGCAGGCTCCCCCACGGACGCCGTCCCGTCCGCCCCTCCCCCGGCTCTGACGATGCGCGGCGGCCTCGGCCGGTCGGAAGACAGGCCGAGGCCGCCGCCTCCGATCTCTAGGCCACGTGCCGCGCCGGGGTGGCCGCGGCGAGCCGTACGGCGTTGGCCGCGGCGTCGTCGATCTCACGCTGCGCGGCGAGGTCGGCCTCCACCCCGGACCGGTAGGCGTCGATCTCCGCGCGCACCCGGTCGTCGTCCCAGCCGAGGGCGGGCGCGATGAGCGCGGCGACCTCGGGGGCCGCCGCGAGCCCGTGGTCCCGCTCCTCGATGAAGACCCGGGTGCGGCGGACCAGCACGTCCTCCAGGTGCAGCGCCCCCTCGTGCGTGACCGCGTATACGGCCTCGGCCTTGAGGTAGCCCTCGGCGCCGGGGATCGGCTCGCCCAGGCCGGGGTCGGCCTCGATCAGCGCGAGCACTTCCTCGACGCAGGAGCCGTACCGGCCGAGCAGGTGCTCGACGCGCGCGACGGGCAGCCCCGCGCGCCCGGCGAGGCGCCGCCTGTTGTTGCGCAGCGCCTCGAAACCCGCGGCCCCGAGGACGGGGACGCGGTCGGTGACCGACGCGGGCACCTTCTGGCCGAGACCCGCCACCGCGACGTCGACCGCGTCCTTGGCCATCACCCGGTAGGTGGTGTACTTGCCGCCCGCGACGATCACCAGGCCGGGCTCGGGCCGGATGACCGCGTGCTCCCTGGACAGCTTGACGGTCTCCGACCCCGACGCCGACCCGCCCAGCAGCGGGCGCAGGCCCGCGTAGACGCCCTCGATGTCGTCGTGGGTGAGCGGCGTCCGCAGCACGGCGTTGACGTGCTCCAGGATGTAGTCGATGTCGGCCCGGGTGGGGGCCGGCTCGACCTTGTCCAGGTCCCAGGGGGTGTCGGTGGTGCCGACGATCCAGTGCGGACCCCAGGGGATGACGAACAGCACGCTCTTCTCGGTGCGCAGGATCAGCCCGGTGTCGAGGCGGATCCTCTCCCTGGGCACGACCAGGTGCACGCCCTTGGACGCCTGGACGGTCACCGACCCCCGCGAGCCCGGCGACGCCCCCGCGAGCCGCTGGATCTCGTCGGTCCACACGCCGGTGGCGTTGACCACCTGGCGGGCCCTCACGCGCAGCTCGGCGCCGCCCTCCAGGTCGCGCACCACCGCCCCGGTCACCCTGTCACCATCGCGCAGGAACCCGGTGACCTTGGTGCGGGTGGTGACGCACGCGCCGTACTGCATGGCCGTGCGGGCCACCGTCATCGTGAAGCGGGCGTCGTCGACCTGGGCGTCGTAGTACTGGATCGCCCCGACGAGCGCGTCGCTGCGCAGGCCTGGGGCCTCGCGCAGGGCGCGGCTGTGGCTGAGCTGGCGGTGCCGCGGCAGCGCGCGGGCGCCGCCGAGCGTGTCGTACAGAAGCACGCCCGCGCCGACGTATCCGCGCTCCCACACGCGGTGACGCAGCGGGAACAGGAACGGCACCGGACGCACCAGGTGCGGGGCCAGCCGGGTCACCAGCAGGCCCCGTTCCCTGAGCGCCTCCCGCACCAGCCGGAAGTCGAGCTGCTCCAGGTAGCGCAGCCCGCCGTGGATCAGCTTGCTCGACCGGCTCGAGGTGCCGGCCGCGAGGTCACGGGCCTCCACCAGCGCGACGGACAGACCGCGCGAGACCGCGTCGAGCGCGACCCCGGCGCCGACCACCCCGCCGCCGACGACCAGGACGTCGAACTCGTCCTCGGCCAGCCTCCGCAGCGCCGCTTCCCGAGCGCGGGGACCCATGGGTACAGACATATCGGTGTTTACTCCCTCGTTTTGTCAGCCGGCTCAGTCGACGTCGACCCAGTCGAGCGTCCGCTGGACGGCCTTGCGCCATCCGGCGTAGCCGCGCTCGCGCTGCTCGTCGCTCCAGGTGGGCTCCCAGCGGCGGTCCTCGTGCCAGTTCCGCTTCAGGTCGTCGGTGGACTTCCAGAAGCCGACGGCCAGCCCGGCCGCGTACGCGGCGCCGAGCGCAGTGGTCTCGGCCACCACCGGACGCGACACCGGGACGCCGAGGATGTCGGCCTGCATCTGCATGCACAGCTCGTTGGCCGTCACGCCGCCGTCCACCCGCAGCACGTCGAGGACGACGCCGGAGTCCTGCTCCATCGCGCCGACCACGTCCTTGGTCTGGTAGCAGATCGACTCGAGCGTGGCGCGGGCCAGGTGGGCGTTGGTGTTGTAACGGGACAGGCCGACGATGGCGCCGCGGGCGTCGGACCGCCAGTAGGGCGCGAACAGCCCGGAGAACGCGGGCACGAAGTAGACGCCGCCGTTGTCCTCGACCTGCCGGGCGAGCGCCTCGCTCTGCGACGCCCCCGAGATGATGCCGAGCTGGTCGCGCAGCCACTGCACGGCCGAGCCGGTGACCGCGATCGACCCCTCCAGGGCGTACACGGGCTTGCCCGAGCCGAACTGGTAGCAGACCGTGGTGAGCAGGCCGTGCTGGGAGCGCACGAGCTCGGTGCCGGTGTTGAGCAGCAGGAAGTTGCCGGTGCCGTAGGTGTTCTTGGCCGTGCCGGGCTCGAAGCAGACCTGGCCGACGGTCGCGGCCTGCTGGTCGCCGAGGTCGCCCGCGAGGGGGACCTCGCCACCGAGCGGGCCGCCGGCGCGGGTCACGCCGTACAGGTCGGGGTTGGAGGAGGGCCGGATCTCGGGGAGCATCTGGCGGGGAACGCCGAAGAACGACAGCAGCTCGTCGTCCCAGTCGAGCGTCTCCAGGTTCATCAGCATCGTGCGGCTGGCGTTGGTGGGGTCGGTGACGTGGACGCCGCCGTCGACGCCGCCGGTCAGGTTCCACAGCAGCCACGTGTCGGTGTTGCCGAAGATCGCGTCGCCGCGCTCGGCGGCCTCGCGGACGCCGGGGACGTTCTCCAGGATCCACTGGATCTTGCCGCCGGAGAAGTAGGTGGCGGGCGGCAGGCCGGCCTTGCGCCGGATCACCTCGCCCTTGCCCTCCCGCTCCAGCGCCGAGGCGATGCGGTCGGTGCGGGTGTCCTGCCAGACGATGGCGTTGTAGTACGGGCGGCCGGTGCGCCGGTCCCAGACGACGGCGGTCTCGCGCTGGTTGGTGATGCCGAGCGCCGCGAGGTCGGATGCGTGCAGGCCCGCGGTGCGCATCGCGGTCTCGACGACCGCCCGGGTGCGCTCCCAGATCTCGGTCGGGTTGTGCTCGACCCAGCCCGCCTGCGGCAGGATCTGCTGGTGTTCCAGCTGGTGGCGGGCGACCTCGTTGCCCCCGTGATCGAAGATCATGAATCGGGTGCTCGTCGTCCCCTGGTCGACCGCGCCGACGTAGTCTGCCATTCTCGTTGCGCCTCTCGTCTCGTAAGAGCTGTGACTCGGGTGATCAGCCGGCCTGCGCGGCGGGCTCCGGCGTACGGCCGGGCTCGGGCGCGTCGGTACGCGGCAGGAAGCGGGCGACCAGGAGCTGGTAGAGCCCGGCGCCGATGACGCCGCCGACCAGCGGGCCGATGATCGGCACCCAGAAGTAGAGCCCACCGTACTGATCGCGGAACGCCGAGCCGTACCCCGTGAAGAACGAGGCGAGGCGCGGGCCGAAGTCGCGGGCGGGGTTGATGGCGTAGCCGGCGTCGGTCCCCCACGCCATGCCGATCGCGACCACGAGCAGGCCGACGATGACCGGCGCGAGGTTGGCGAGCGGCGCCGAGTTGCGCTCGTCGGAGATCGCGAAGATCAGGAACAGCAGGATCGCCGTGCCGATGATCTGGTCGCGCAGCGCTCCCCACTGGGTGACCGGCAGCGTGCCGTTGCCGGGAAGGGTGGAGAAGACCCCCTGCGTCTTGATCGTGTGCCCGGGGTCCACCTTGGCCAGGACCTCGGCGTAGTTCCACCGGACGAGCAGCGCCGCCACGAAGGCGCCCGCGGTCTGCGCCAGCGCGTACGGCAGGACCTTCCGCCACGAGAAGCCCTTGAAGACGGCGAGGGCGACCGTGACGGCCGGGTTGAGGTGGGCGCCGCTGAGGCGGGCGGCCGTGTAGACGCCGAGGGTCACCCCCAGGCCCCACGCCCACGCGATGCTGTCGTGGTCGCCGATGCCGCCGGCCGCGACCTGGGCCACGACGCCGACGCCGAACAGGATGAGGATCGCCGTGCCCGCGAACTCGGCCGCGAGCTCACCCGCGAACGGGTTGAGTAGCCGCCGCTCGCTTCGCCCTTCTGCCATGTGTCTCCTCCTTGACCACGCCCGTCACGTCCCCGAAGTGCTCGTTGTGAGCACTGCCGGTTGTCCGGACGTTAAACGGCGCCCAAGGGAGCGTCAACGAATGATCGTCGGCATTGTCGAACACTGGTCACACTCGGAACGTCGTACTACGCTCCCCGGGTATGACGCGAACAATCACATTTCGCGCAAACCCATCCGACGACAAAAGATCTTCCCGCAGCTCATCGCACCATGCCCGACAAGGTGTCGGCATTGTCGAACGCCGTCCGAGCTGGCTAGGATCCGGGGCGTGCCAGGTCCGGTCCAGTCCATCGAGCGCGCCGCCGCGATCCTGCGGCTGCTCGCCCAGGGATCGGGGCGGCTCGGCCTTACCGAGATCGCGAACTCCCTCGGGCTGGCCCGCGGCACGGCGCACGGCATCCTGCGCACCCTCCAGCTCGTCGGCTTCGTCGAGCAGGACGACGCGACGGGCAAGTACCAGCTCGGCGCGGCGCTGCTGCACCTGGGCACCAGCTACCTCGACGTGAACGAGCTCCGCTCGCGGGCGATCAACTGGGCCGACGCCCTGGCCGCGCGCAGCGGGGAGGCGGTGCGGATCGGCACCCACCTCCAGGGCAAGGTCCTGGTCGTCCACCACGTCTTCCGGCCCGACGACAGCCTGCAGACGCTCGACGTCGGCATGCTCCTGCCCATGCACGCCACGGCGATCGGCAAGGTGCTGCTCGCCTACGACGCCAACGCGGCGGCCGCACACCAGGACGCCGTACAGGACGGGGAACTGGAGCAGTTCACCCGCCGCACCGTGCGGACCCACAGGGAGATGTCGCGCATGCTCGCGACCGTGCGCGAGCACGGCTGGGCGTCGGACGTCGACGAGGCCGGCATGGGCGAGGCGGGGGTGGCCGCTCCCATCAGGGGGTACGGAGGACTCGTGGTGGGCGCGATGGGCATCTCCGGCGCCACCGAGCGGATCTGCGACTCCGGCGGTCGTCCCCGCCCCGAGCTGGTGGGCTATGTACGCGACGCGGCGCGGGCCGTCTCCCGCGACCTCGGCGCCTCCCGCTGGTGACCCTCCCCACCCCCCACACCGCATCCGCCGCCCGAAGGTAGGCCGCCGTGACCCAGCGTTATGTGATGTCCATCGACCAAGGCACCACCTCGACCCGGTGCATCCTGTTCGACCAGCGCGGCCGGCTGGTCTCGGTGACGCAGCGGGAGCACAAGCAGCACTTCCCGCGTCCCGGCTGGGTGGAGCACGACGCCGTCGAGATCTGGCGCAACCTGGAGCGGATCGGCCCGGAGGCGCTCGCCCAGGCGGGCATCGGGCCCGGCGAGGTCGCCGCCGTCGGCATCGCCAACCAGCGGGAGACGACGGTGCTGTGGGATCGGCGCACGGGCGTCCCGGTCACCCCCGCCGTCGTCTGGCAGGACACCAGGACCGACACCCTGGTCGACGAGCTGTCCCGCCGCCCCGACGCGCACGTGGTGCGCGAGCGCTGCGGCCTGCCCCTGGCCACGTACTTCTCCGCCCCCACCGTCCGCTGGCTGCTGGACCACACCGACGGGCTGCGCGAGCGCGCCGAACGCGGCGAGGTCCTGTTCGGCACGATGGAGAGCTGGCTCATCTGGAACCTCACCGGCGGCCCGGACGGCGGCGTCCACGTCACCGACGTGACCAACGCCAGCCGCACGCTGCTGATGAACCTGCGCGACCTCGACTGGGACCCGGTCCTGCTCGGCTTCTTCGGCATCCCCCGCGCGATGCTGCCGGAGATCCGCCCGTCCAGCGAGACGTACGGCACGGCGCGGCGGGTGCTGCCCGGCGTGCGGATCTCCGCGGCGCTCGGCGACCAGCAGGCCGCGCTGTTCGGGCAGACCTGCTTCCATCGCGGCGAGGCCAAGTGCACCTACGGCACGGGCGCCTTCCTGCTGCTCAACACCGGCACCGAGCCGGTCGCCTCCACCCACGGCCTGCTCACCACGGTCGGCTACCAGATCGGCGACCAGCCCGCGGTGTACGCCCTGGAGGGCTCCATCGCGATCACCGGCGCGCTCGTGCAGTGGTTCAGGGACCGGCTCGGGATCATCAGCACCGCCCCGGAGATCGAGACCCTGGCCCGCACGGTCGACGACAACGGCGGCTGCTACATCGTCCCGGCGTTCTCGGGGCTGTTCGCACCCCACTGGCGCAGCGAGGCCCGCGGGGTCATCGTCGGGCTCACCTCGTACATCACCAAGGGCCACCTCGCCCGCGCCGTGCTTGAGGCCACGGGCTGGCAGACCCGCGAGGTGGTCGACGCCATGAACGCCGACGCGGGCATCGCGCTCACCACGCTCAAGGTCGACGGCGGCATGACGTCCGACAACCTGCTCATGCAGTTCATCGCCGACGTGCTGGACGTGCCGGTGGTCCGGCCCATGGTCGCGGAGACCGTCTCCCTCGGCGCGGCGTACGCCGCCGGGCTCGCCGTCGGCTACTGGCCCGACCTGGAGGGCCTGCGGCGCAACTGGCACCGCGCGGCGCAGTGGACGCCGGCGATGGACCCGAAACGGCGCGAGGACGAGTACGACAACTGGCGGCGGGCGGTCGAGCGCGCCCTCGACTGGATCAAACCCCCCGCGGGCTGAGGCCAGGTCAGCCGGCGGGCCGGTCCAGCGACAGGTCCAGGTCGTCGAGGCCGAACCACCCACCGGACGGCGGCTGATCGGCCATCGGGTCGCTCCAGCGCAGCCGGACACGGCCTGGGGCGGCCTCGACGATCCTGGCCTCTCGCCAGGCGGGGTCGTCACCGACGCGGGCCCACCAGGGCTCCGACAGACAGGCGAGACCCCGGGCATGCAGGGTGCGGACGGCGTCGCCCCGGTCTCCCGCGCCGCCGAGCGGCACACCGAAGATCGTCACCGCCTGCCAGCCTCCGGCCGTCGGCACCACGCGGCCCAGCAGTTCTCCGTCGTCGCGCCGCACCTCGTGCGGTGCGGGGAAGGCGGGCCAGCTCTCCCCGATCGCCTTGACGATTTTCTCCGCCGAATCCCGCTGCCAGCGCACGCCCTCGCGCTCGGCCTCACCGCCGGGGTAGGCACGAGGATCGACACGCCGGCCGAGCACCCACACGTCCCGGATCCGCTGGGTCGCCGTGATGTCGGCCGTCGGGTCGCCGCCGACGAGGACGAGGTCGGCCCGGCGCCCTTCGGCGATCTCACCGCGATCGGCCATGCCGAAGACCTCGGCGGGCGCCGCCGTCGCGGCGGCCAGTGCCTCGCCCGGGGTGAACCCGGCGCCGACCAGATGCTGCAGTTCCCGGTGCAGGCTGGCGCCGAACACCAGCCCGGGATTGGGCACATCGGTGCCGGCGAGCACGCGCAGGCCCGACTCCAGGAACGCCACGGCGTTGTACCGCTGGGCGGCGCCGTCCGGCGGCTCGGGCGGCATCCACCGCCTGGCCTGACGTTCGACAACCCGCCGCCACCGGGCGCTCAGCCGCCCCGCGAGGTGCGGCTGCGCGAGCAGTGGCATAACGCCGTCCTCATCCGGAAAGCCGTCGATGATGCTCAGCGTCGCGATGACGGCCACGCCGCACCGGGCCACGTCGCTGATCTGGCGGTCCGTCATGCGGTCGAAGGGCGCATGAGCCAGGACGTCGACGCCGCACCGGGCCACGGTCACGGCCCCTGCCGCCGACGAGGCGTGCGCCACCACCGGCAGTCCGCGCTCGTGGGCGGCGGCCACGACTGCCTCGATCGTCCGGACGTCGAGCGCGGGAATGTCGAGCATCGCACCCGAGCCGTCATCGTAGATCACCTTGATGTGCGTCGCCCCCTCGGCGACCCTGCCGGCGACGAAGGACGCCGCGTCCAGCGGTCCGGTGACGTAGGGAAAGGGCGCGTACGCGATCGTCGGGTGCCCGCCCGGAGCGGTCGCGCCCACGCTCGATGTGCGCATGTCGGCGAGGACGGGTCCCCGGCCGCGTGCCGAGGCGGCGACCGCGGCACGCTCGGGACCGATGGTCTCAGACTTGCTGAACATGTCGACGACCGTCGTCACACCGAATACGGCCGCCAACTGCGTGCACCCCGGGAGCAGGTGGACGTGCGCGTCGACGAGGCCGGGCAGGAGGGTCCCGCCGGAGCCGTCGACGACCGCGTCGCCCGGCCGTTTCACGGACTCGTTCCCGACAGCGGCGATACGGCTGTCGCGGACACGGACATGCGTCACACCGGGGATCAGGCCTCCGCCGCTGAAGACGCGGACACCGGCAATGGTGAAGGGCTGATGCGTGCTCATGCCGACGACGGTAGAAGTTGACGTAACGAGAAGGTCCAGTGATTTAGATTGCGGATGTGGAGCACTCCATCAGCGAGGTGGCCCGCATGGCCGGTCTCACCCCTCGCACGCTCAGGCACTACGACGACATCGGGCTGCTACGCCCCGCCCGCACCGCCGGCAACGGCTACCGCTGGTACGGGCGCCGGGAGCTGCTGCGCCTGCAGCGGATCTTGTTCCTCCGGGAGCTGGGCGTGCCGCTCGCCTAGATCACCCGGCTCCTCGGCGGCGACGGGGACGACGTCGCCGCGTTGCGACGGCACCGCGACGATCTCGTCGCCCACCGCGAGCGCCTCGATGAGATCATTCGGACCCTCGACCGCACCATCGCCGACCTCAGCGGTCAGGCGCACCTCAGCGAGGAGGAGTTCTTCACCGGCCTCGCGGCACGGCGCGGCGATCTCCGGCGGGACCTGGAGGCCCGGTACGGGACCCGAGTCGGGGAGCACTTCGCCGAGGCGGACGCGGTGACCGGCCGGTGGACCCGTCAGGAGCACGAGCAGGCGGCGGCGCACGGCCGGCGGCTGCTCCGGCGGCTGTCCGAAGCACGTTCGAGCGGCCTGGCCCCCGACAGCATCGCGGTCCTGGACCTGATGACCGAGCACTACCAGGGCATTCGGCTCCTGTGGCCCGCCGACGCGGCCGCCTACCACGCGCTCGCGGACGTCGTGACCGGCAACCCGGGCCAGCGGGCCATGATCGAGGAGATCGACCTGCTCCTTCCCCCCTGGCTGGCGAGCGCCATCCGCGCCTACGCCACCCGCCGGCTCGGCTACACCGCGAGCTAGGGATCAGCACCGCGCGCCCGGCCACCCTCTGACATCGGCAGCCCCGTGAGCTCTTGCGCTCAGTTCTATGACCAAATAGTGTTATCCGGTCAAACAATCAGAGAAGGGCGGATGACCAGGGTGGGAAGGCCCCCGCAGGATCCGGCGCGCCAGGTGGAGCGGGCGCACCGCATCCTCGACGCCGCCGCGGAGCTGATCGGCCGCTGGGGCTACGACAAGACGACGATCGACGACGTCGCCAAGCAGGCCGGCGTCGCGAAGGGCACCATCTACCTTCACTGGAGGACGCGCGACACGCTCTTCGCCGCGCTACTGCGCCGGGAGCGGGTGCGGATGCTCGAGGAGGTGCGGCGGAGCGGTCCCGCCACCCCACGCGAACTGTTCGCCGGGATCGCCGCGGGCCTGCTGCGCCGGCCGTTGCTCAAGGCGGCCCTGGTCGGCGACTCGGAGGTGCTCGGCAAGCTCATCAGGGGCAAGCGGACCAGCCCCGGGTCCGTGGACCTGGGCGAGGCGTTCGACACGTACTACGCCGCGCTGACCGCAGCGGGTGCGGCCAGGGACCTGGCGGGCGACCACACCCTGGTGATCGGCTCGATCCTGTACGGGTTCCTCACCGCGCCGTGGCTCCAGCCCGGCGGGCCTCCGGCGAAGGAGCGGCTCGCCGAGCTGCTCGGCGACGTGATCGAGCGCGCCACCGGCACCGGGCGGGCGCTGCCCGAGGACGCCGTACGCGCCGTGGAACAGGCCACCCTCGACTACCTCGGCACGGTCGCGGCCGTCGCCCGCAAACGGCTGGCCGACTCCCTCAGCTCTTCGAGGAGCGTGTGATTGTGAAGACTGTGATCCCCCTGGACGACGCCGGGGCCGACCTGGCCACCGTGGGCGGGAAGGGCGCCTCTCTGGCGGCCCTCGCCAGGGCGGGGCTGCCCGTCCCCGGCGGCTTCCACGTCACCACCGAGGCCTACCGGGCCTTCGTGGCGGACTTCCGGGAGGATATCCTGGCCGCCGCCGCGGCGGGCGACGCCGATCGGATCGCGGCCCTGTTCGCCGGGCGCGAGATCCCGGACCCGATCACCGCCGCGATCCGCGCCGCGTACGCCGCGCTCGGCGACGACGTCCCGGTGGCCGTACGGTCGTCCGCGACCGCGGAGGACCTGCCGGGCATGTCGTTCGCCGGGCAGCAGGACACCTTCCTCAACGTCACCGGCGACGGGCTGCTCGACGCGGTGCGGAACTGCTGGGCCTCCCTCTGGAACGCCCGCGCGATCGCCTACCGCGACCAGAACGGCGTACCGCACGACGACGTCGCCCTGGCCGTCGTGGTCCAGGAGCTGGTGGACGCCGACGCGGCGGGCGTCATGTTCACCGCCGACCCCGTCACCGGCGCCCGTGATCGGACGGTGATCAACGCCTCCTGGGGCCTGGGCGAGTCCGTGGTCGGCGGCGGGGTCACCCCCGACACCGTCGTCGTCTCCGGCGGCGCCGTCGTCGAGGAGCGTACCGGCGACAAGAGGGTGATGACCGTACGCGTCCCTGGCGGCACCCGGGAGGAGCCGGTCCCCGGGGACCTGCGGCGCGTCCCCGTCCTCACCGGGACGCAGGCCCTGGCGCTGGCCGAGCTGGGCGCGCGCGTCCAGGCGCTGTACGGCTCGCCGACGGACGTCGAGTGGGTCCGGCGCGACGGCGACTTCTCCGTCGTCCAGGCCCGCCCGATCACCGGGTCCGGGCCCCGGGTGGAGGAGTGGAACGACAGCCTCAAGGGCGACTACCTGTGGACGTCCGGCAACCTCGGCGAGGCCGTCCCCGACGTCATGACGCCCGTCACCTGGTCGTTCGTCCGCCTGTTCATCAAGGAGGCCATGTCCGCCTCGGCGTTGCCCGGCTTCGACCTGGTCGGCAACATCGGCGGCCGTTTCTACATGAACCTGAGCGTCGTGATCTCCATCGCCCGGGCGTTCGGCGTACGGAGCGCGCTCGCCGCGATCGAGCAGGTCTTCGGCCGGCTGCCGGCGGGCCTGGAGGTGCCGCCGCTGGAGATGTCCCGCCTGCGGATCATCAGGACGGTGCTGCCCATGTCCGTCCACATCCGGCGCAAGGTCAGGACGAACCTCAAGGGAATGCGCCCCTTCCTGGCCACCTCCCTGGAGCGCTGCGAGGAACTACGCGCGACCATCCGGTCCACCTCCTTGGCGTCCGAGCTGGCCGGGCTGTGGCCGCAGGCCGTCGAGCCGCATCTGGTCACGGCCTGCCGCATGCTGGAGGCCGCGGGCCGGCAGGGCGGCAGCACGCTCGTCCTCACCCGCGCCAGGCTGCGCAAGCTGGCCGGCGAGACCGACGCGGAGGCCATCCTCACAGGCGCGGGCGGCGAGGGCGAGCTGGCCAGCCTCGGCCTGCTCACCGGCCTGGGCCGGCTGGCCACGGGCGAGATCACCAGGGAGACCTTCGCCCGGCTCTACGGCCACCGCGGCCCGCACGAGTTCGAGGTGTCCATCCCGCGTCCCGGGGAGGACCCCGCCTGGATCGACGCCCAGCTCGCCGGGCTGCGGGACGTCCGGGCCGACGCCGAGGGCCTGCTCGCCCGCCAGCGCAAGGCAAGGGAGGAGGCGTGGGCGCGGTTCGCCCAGCGCCACCCCCGCCGGGAGGCCGCGATGCGGGCCAGGGTCGAGCGCTGGGCCGAGGTGGTGCGCGACCGCGAGGCCACCAGGTCGGAGGTCATCCGCGCCTTCTGGGTGCTGCGGGACTTCGTCCTGCGGGCCGGCGAGCTGACCGGGCACGGCGACGACCTTTTCCACCTCTACCTCGACGAGCTGCTCGCCGTGCTCGGCGGCGACGCCGCCCCGCTGGAACGGGTCCCCGTCCGGCGGGCGACGTACGAGATGTACGCGGCCCTGCCGCCGTACCCGACGCTCATCGTGGGCCGGTTCGACCCGGTTCGCTGGGCGGCGGATCCCGGCAGGCGCGCCGACGTCTACGACGCCCGCGGCGCCGTCCTCCCGGCCGTGGACACCGTGACCGGCTTCCCCGGTGCACCCGGCGTGGTCGAGGGTATCGCCAGGGTGATCGCCCGGCCCGAGGACGGCGGTCAGCTCCGGCCCGGCGAGATCCTGGTCACCACACTGACCAACGTTGGCTGGACACCGCTGTTCCCGCGCGTGGCGGCCGTGGTCACCGACGTCGGGGCGCCGCTGTCGCACGCCTCCATCGTGGCCCGCGAGCTGGGCATCCCCGCCGTCGTGGGCACCGGCAACGCCACCATGCGGGTGCGCGACGGCGACAGGATCAGAGTGGACGGCGCACGCGGCACGGTGGAGCTGGTCGGCCACCCGTAGACGCGCCGGCCACCCAGCCGTACGCATTCACGGGATGGCATGCGCTCCCCTTGAGCCGGTCTCGCCTGCGGAGGGCTCGCACACCTGATCCTGAGAGCGAGCCCTGCGGCCGAGCCGGCCGAGGCGGCCCTCCCGTCCGCGCGGAGCCGGAACGGCTCAGGAGGTCGGGCCGATGTCGGGCTCGGGCTCGGGCATCGCCGACTCCTCGCCGGTCGCCGGCGGCGTCTCGGCGGCCGGCGTCTCGATGTCGGACACACCGCCGATCATCGCCTCCAGGCCCTCGTCGTCCGGTTCCGGCGTCAGCGGCTCGGGCGAGGTGCCCCTCGCATCCTGCGCTCCGGATCTGTCCGCCACCACGTCCGCGTCTCCTCCCACGCGTCCTCTCTTCTGTCCGCCGGTCCCCCCGGCCCGCGGATCACGCATGACCGCTCACCTGCCCCCGTCGTACGGCCTTCATTCATCCTCGCAAAGACCCGTCATGCGTACGCCTCGGCCTCCCGGGGGTAGACGACAGGTGATCGGAGCGAGGAGTGGACGGCATGGACAGGCGTCGGCGTGACCTGGTCGACCGGGACCTCGATGAGGCGGCGGCCGACCTCCTGGCGCACGATCCCCGGCTGCGCGGTCTGGACGTGCGGGTGCGCTTCGACGGCGGGGTGGCGCACGTCGAGGGCGACATACCGTCCGCCGCCGACCTCGCCGTGCTGCGCGAGCGTCTCGGCCGCCTGGCCGGGGTGCTGGCGGTGTGGGACCGGGTGCGGGTGGCCGGCGCCTCGCCCCGGGTCGTCGACCTCGGCTGCGGCGGCACCAAGCAGCACCGCGACAACATCGGCATCGACCTGCGCCCCGGCCCGGTGGTCGACGTGCTGGCCGACCTGGCGTACGGGCTGCCGCTGGCGGACGAGTCGGTGGACCAGATCTTCGTGGTGCACGTGCTGGAGCACCTGGCCGACTACCTGCCCCTGCTGCGCGAGTGCCACCGCGTTCTGCGGCCCGGCGGCGTGCTGCACGTCCTTGCGCCCTGGTGGCGGCACGTCAACGCGGTGGCCGACCCCACGCACGTCCGGCTGATCGACGTGCAGACGTTCAAGCACCTGTGCCGGCCCGACGACGCGGGCCGGTGCTGGTATCCGCTGCTGGTCACGCGCGACGAGTCCACGGTCTTCGCGGACCTGCTTCCGGCCAAGGACGGCCGGGAGCCCGCCTGCGAGCGGCGGCTGGCCCGGTTCTTCGACTGAGTGTGCCGCCGGGTCCGTGAGAGGCTGCCGCTGGAACCCGATTCGGACAAAGGGGAGCGATGACCGGCGAGACGGTGGAAGAGCAGCGCGAGTACGTCCGGCGACTGGCCGCGGCGCACGTGGAGAAGGGCGATCCGCTCGGCTGGTTCGAGCCGCTGTACTCCGCGGCCGAGCGGGGCGAGGCCCTGGTCCCCTGGGCGGACCACGCCCCCAACCCGCGCCTGGTGGAGTGGGCCGCAGGCCGTGCCGGCGAGGGGCGCACGGCGCTGGTCGTGGGGTGCGGCATGGGCGACGACGCCGAATACCTGGCCGGCCTGGGGTGGGCGGTGACCGCCTTCGACGTCTCGCCCTCCGCCGTCAGGGCCGCCGGGAGCCGCTTCCCCGGCTCCTCGGTCCGGTACGTCGCCGCCGACCTGCTCGCCCCGCCGGAGGAGTGGCGGCAGGCGTACGACCTGGTGGTGGAGATCTACACGGTTCAGGTGCTGCGCGGCGACCTGCGTGAGCGGGCCATCCGCGTGGCCGGCTCGCTGGTCGCGCCCGGAGGCACGCTGCTGGTGGTCGCCCGCGCCCGGGAGGAGGGCGACCCGGAGGGCCGGATGCCCTGGCCCCTCACCCGTGCCGAGATCGACGCGTTCGCGACCGGCGGGCTGCGCCCCGTGCGCGTGCGGGACGTGTACGACGACGAGACCCCGCCGGTACGCCGCTGGGTCGCCGAGTTCGCCCGCGACTGAGGTAATTCGTTCCCCAAAATGTCATGGCGTTCCGGCTTTGCACGACCGGTGGTGACGCATCGTGGGTAGGTGGTGGAGGACCACGGGGGTGGGAAGATGGAGCAGGGCATCCCCTCTTCTCATGATCGCGGGCTGTTGCACGCGCTGACGGGCATCCTGGAGGACAGCCATCTGACGGCGTTCGAGGACATCCCGTCGCTGATCGACCGCCACAAACGCGAGGCGGGCTTCGAGGAGATCGGCGTCTACCTGGCCGACCTTCAGCAGAGCGTGTTGCGCCGGTTGTGCGGCCACGGCGGGGATGACGCCCAGCCGGAGGAGCTGAAGATCGACACCACGCTCGCCGGGCGCGCCCTCCAGGAGGTCCGCATGCTGCGGGGCGGCTTGGAGGGGGACTCCCCGGACCAGTGGTGGGTCCCGATGCTGGACGGCACCGAGCGCCTCGGCCTGCTCCACATGACCCCCGAGTCGGAGGGCGGCGACGTCGAGGAGCGCATGCGGCACGTCGCGTCCCTCGTCGCGCTGATCGTCGTCAGCAAGCGCTCGTTCAGCGACTGCCACGCACGCCTCGTCCGGAGCCGTCCGATGAACGTGGCGGCCGAGATGCAGTGGAACCTGATGCCGCCGCTGACCTTCGCCACTCCCTCGGTGACGATCGGCGCGGTGCTGGAGCCGGCATACGAGATCGGCGGCGACGCCTTCGACTACTCCACCGCCGGCTCCCGGGCGCACGTGGGAATCTTCGACGCGATGGGCCACGACGTGTCGGCCGGGCTGACCGCGAACCTCGCGGTGGCCGCCTGCCGCAACCACCGGCGGCAGGGCATGGGCCTGGTGCGCAACAGCGAGGCGGTCGAGCGCGTGCTGATCGACGAGTTCGGCCGGGGCGACCGCTTCGTCACGGCGATCATCGGCGACCTCGACCTCGGCACCGGCCTGTTCACCTGGGTCAACCGCGGCCACCACGCGCCGGTGCTGATCCGCCAGGGCCGCTGGATCTCCACCCTGAAGTGCCCGCCCGCCCACCCGATGGGACTCGATCTCGGCCTGCCCGTCACGCTCTGCCGGGAGCAACTGGAGCCCGGTGACCGGCTTCTGCTCTACACCGACGGCATCACCGAGATGCGCAGCCCCGACAGCGGTGAGTTCGGGCTGGGCCGGTTCGTCGAGTTCATGATCCGGCAGAACGCCGCCGGGCTGCCGGTGCCCGAGACGCTGCGCCGCCTGGTCCGGACCGTGATGGAGTATCACGACAACCGGCTGCACGACGACGCCACCGTGCTGCTCGTCGAGTGGCACGGCATGGCCCACGAGCAGCTCGGCCCCTGAGTACGCCGGGGTCGTCGCGACCTTCGCAGTACCCGCGCCTCCGGGCGGTGCGTGCGTCATCGCGGGATGTGCGCGGGCCACTGGGCGGTGACCTCCGGCGCGGCGGGGTGCGCCGCACCGGAGGCGTCTCGAGTGGGGCTATCTGGTCCAGGTCCACTTCTGGTTGGTGCCGCCGTGGCAGGAATACAGCTGGATCTTGGTGCCGTTGGCGGTGCCCTGTCCGGTGGCGTCCAGGCACAGCCCGGACTGAACACCGACGATGGAGCCGTCGGAGTTGAGGCGCCACTTCTGGTTGTCGCCGCCCCAGCAGGAGTAGATCTGCACCTTGGCGCCGTTGCCGGTGCCGGCCGCGTCGAGGCACTTGTTGCCGTACACGCGGATCTCGCCGGCGGAGGTGGAGGTCCAGGTCTGGTTGGTCTGGCCGTTGCAGTCCCACAGCTGCACCTGGGTGCCGTCCGCGGTGCTCGCGCCGGGCACGTCCAGGCAGCGGCCGGAGGCCGTCCCCTTGATCGGCCCGCTACCGCCACCGGACGTGGGGGTCGCCGACGGGCTGGGTGACGGGGTCGCTGACGGTGAGGGGGAGGGGGTTGTGGTGGAGTCGAGGCCGAGGAAGGAGATGGCGTAGGCGAGCTGGCCGCTCATGGGCAGTTGGTGGCCGACGCCGGAGATGCTGATGCC
>NZ_VIRJ01000052.1:0-36789 GCF_006874435.1 Microbispora sp. KK1-11
GGGTGACCTTGCCGTACGGGCCCGCGTGTAGGAGGCGCAGCCGCGTGGGTACTGGCTTCTCGCCCCCATGCGCTCGTCGTGTCCGCCCACAGCGACCACGCCGCAGCGGGCGGTGGTCACCAACGTCCATGGACAGAACACCTAGACTGCCCAGCCAGGCCGCTGATCCGGAACCGGGCCAGCGCGCTCGGCCGCTCCCAGCGCTCGGCCGGCACCGGCGAGTGCAGCAGCCCGGACGCAACCTCGGCGGTGCCGAGAACCGCGGAGATCACGCCGGAAGGATAGTGACCCGAACGCAGTTCTCCCCGCCCGGTGCGGTCTTTACGTCAGCGCTGAGGCTTGCGGACCGTGAACCGGGCGATCGGCCTGGTGGGGATGCGGGCAACCTCGGCGACGACCTGGCCGGCACGGGTGAGAAGGCCCCTTCGGCCTCTTCGACGGTTACGGTCGCTCCGGCGTGTCCGATGCCGGCGCCGATCTTCGGCGGGGCTTGCTGACGAACCGTCACCACCGGTACCAGGAGATGACGAAGCTGACGCCGAAGACGAGCATGGCGAGCAGAACGGCGACGCCCACGAAATCCCCGATCAGCCCACCGAGGCCGGTGTCCTCCTCGCTCCTGACGACGTTCACGCTCTCGGGGTCGTAGACGATCCGGACCTTCTCCCCGGTCGTGTAACGGCCGGAGATCTCCTCGACGTGCCGTTCCGTGCCCACCGTGAAACCGATCTTCGTGTAGTGGACGGTGACGGGGTCGCCGTCGCTGTCGTTCCATGTCTCCGACCGGGTGGAGAGCGCGACGCCGGTGGTGTGGACGCCGTGCCGCCCGAGGTCCAGGGCCGACACGATGCCGAAGACCTGAGCGACAAGCATCGAGATCAGGATGCCGAACCAGGCCGCGAAGAACGCGAACGACCCGACACCCTGGAAAGCGTGGGAACGCCGGGATAACCACCGAGCCATCACTCACAGGCCCCCTTGGCTAGGGCGATCGGAAAAGGGGCGGCTGCCGCCCCGTCTCCTTCGACTCCTCCCCCGCCCCAGAGGTTCGGTGTTGGACGGGCATAATCCGTAACTTCGCCAGATGCGGCCGATCTGCCGGCGCGGCATCTGTCGCGCGCGCGGGAACACCTGGGCCCGTGAGATGTTCCCGCGCATCTGGTCTCGCCGCCGAGCCGCTCCGCGTCAGCAGTTGTGCAGGCTGGAGAACTTGCCCGGCCACTTCCAGGACCAGCGCCAGGTCTCACCGGCGGCGTAGTACATGCACTTGCTGTCCTTGTGATGGGCCAAGATCACCTTGAGCCAATGACCTGCGCCGCAGCTGTTGGTCACGCTGAGGTGGTCCGTGACGCCGCTGCTCGACAGATGCCAATGCACGCACGAGGGAAGGGGACTGCGTGCCTGGGCAGTGGCCGCGGATGCCGCTCCGCCGGTGGACAAGAGCAGCGAGGCGGCTCCTGCGGACGCCGCGACGGGAAGTGCGATCTTTCTGCTGAGCTGCATGGCTTCTTTCTCCTGTCTCTGGTGAGGAGGTTCACCTGGACTCGGGCCAGGCATGGCCAGCTCACCTGCGAAGACAGGTGTCCAACAAGCGGCGCAACAGAATTGAACGCAATTGGCCGATCTTGTACGGCAGGCGTAGAAGTAAGACTGCCAGAGGAATCCTCTGACCGTCCCGTTCCCAGGAAGGTGGGTTTCACATGGGCGACGCGGTGACCTCGCCTCCGCCAGATCCGGCGTCGGCGAGCAGCGCTCAAGAATTCATCGACGTGCTCCAGCGGCTCAGGACCTGGGCGGGACAGCCCTCACTGCGCCGCTTGCGCCACCTGGCCGGCCGCTCGACCACCCCCGATGGCCACCAGGTGGACGCCCTGCCGGCGAGCACCGTGTCCTACATCCTCAACGGGCGGGGGCTGCCCGGCCTGCCGCGGCTGGCCTTCGTCGAGGCCTATGTGGCGGCGTGCCTCTCCGCCTGCGACCTGTCGACTGAGGAGATCGAGGCTCAGGTCGCCCGGTGGCAGGACACCTGGCGGCGAATAGCAAGCCCTGGTGATCTTGAGTCCGCCACCCAGCAGGCCAAGAAGACGACCCCCTCGGTTCACGCCCCAGCGCCGACGGCCTCCGGGCCGGGCCGTACCCGCATCCTGCTGGCCGGTCTCGCCGGGCTCGTGGCGGGCGCACTCATCGCCACGGTTGTGACCCTGTTCCTACGGCCCGCCGATGACGCAATCCCTCTGGTCCGCGGTGAAGATCCCAACCGGTGTGACGCGCCCAGCGTCTGCTTCTCCGACCGTGGGCAGACCGGCCGGTTCCGCGACGTCACCGACAGCTACCAACCCCTCAACGACAGCCGCGACACGCGGGCCATGGTCAACCCGCGCAAGGACGACGTGGTGTGGCTGCGCTGGGAGGACGGTCACAGCGAGTGCACCATGCCGTTCGCAACCTACCGCCTCGCTCCGGGAGTGGCCGAGATCCGCATCAGCCGCGACTACCGCTGTCCCCCTGAGAAGGGCAAGCGTCGCGCCGTCCTGGACCCGGCCGCGGTGGTTCCGGCGCCCCTGCCTCCCTGCTACGCCACCACGTCCCGGCGGCAGGCGGCCATGGGAGCTTCGTCGGTCTCGACGTTGCCGCCGGGCAGGTCTTCGTCCCTTATCCAGGTCAGGCGCGCTTCACTTCCCGCCCGCGTCCTTTGAGGTCAGCCCGGGCGGTCGATGGTGCGGATGCTCGGCATCCGACATGCGCTCCATCACTCAGGACCAGGGGGCTGGTCACCCTATGGGGACGCACATCGCGTAAAGCTCGACGCTGATCTTCTCGCTCGTCGGGTTCACCACGACGAAGTCCCAGGCGTTCTGGACAGCACCGGGAGTGTCGCTCGTGCTGCCGGGCGCGCTTACCGGGAACGCCACCGGCTTGCTCACGTCATGGGCTCCGCGAAAAGCATGACCTCCGCCCACGGCCCGCAGACCCTTTCCGCACACCACGTTCGCCGACAGGATCCCCCGGCCGTCGACCTCTCGCGTCTCCTTCACCACGGTCACGTCCGACCCGTTGGACTGGTTCGCCGTAGCGATGCCGCCCAACGCGAGCGCCACCAATGCCAGCGCTCCGACCCCGGCCAGTGCGATCTTCCCGGCCAGCTTTCCGTGAGATGCCATGACGCTCCGCCTCTGTCGTCCATCTTGTTGATCGAACCACGTCTCTTCGGCCTGCATCACATCGAGAACCCGGCCCGCGGAGGTCGAAAGATCCCGCTTACACTATTACAGCAATTACAGGTGGTGGATCGTGGCCTACCGCAGGGAGGGAATGGAGCCGATGAGCCTTCGTCAGTTCGAGTACGCCCTGGCCGTTGCCGAGGAGGGCTCGGTGACGGCGGCGGCGGAGCGGCTGAACGTCGCTCAACCGTCGATGTCCCAGCAGATCCGCAGCCTGGAGCGGGAACTCGGCGTGAAACTGTTCGCCCGTACGCCGACCGGACTGGTGCCCACCGTGGTCGGCCGGGCGTTCCTGCGGGAGGCGGAGGTCGCGGTGCGGGCGTCGCGGCGGGCGAGGGCGACGGCGCGGGCCCACGCCGACGAACTCGTGGGCGAGCTGGTGGTCGCGGTGCAGATGGGCTTCGGCACGCGGCAGCTGCCGGGCGCGCTGAGCGCGCTGCGCCGACGCTTCCCGCGGCTGGAGGTCACCGTCTTCGAGGAGCCGAGCTCCGCCGAGCTGGAGCGGCTGTGCCGCCGGGGCGTGCTGGACCTCGCCCTGATGGCGGCGTGCGAGCAGTCCCCCGACGACGCCCACCACCTCGGCGACGAGGAGTTCGTCGTGGTGCTGCGCTCCGGGCACCGGCTGCTCGCCGCGGACCGGGTCGAGCTGCGCGAGCTGGAGGGAGAGCCGTGGGTGAGGTTCGACCGCGACAGCGCGCTCGACGGCGTGCTGCTGAACGTGCTGCGGGACAACGAGCTGACCCCGGCCACGGTCGCCCGCGTGTCCCAGACGGCGACGGCCGTGCGCTGGGCCGCCCACGGGCTGGGGGTGACGCTCGTCCCGGCCTCCGCGGTGCCCCACGGTTACGAGCGCCTCGTCCGCCCGGTGTTCCCGGCCGTGTCCCAGCCCGTCATCGCCGTGGTCCGGCCCGGCGCGGGCCCGGCGGAGACGGCCCTGCTCGAACTCCTGCGTCAGGAGACCTGGCACGATTCCGCATTCTTCTCACCGGTGTCCTGACGGCCGCATCATCGCCACCGGATACGACCTCCTACGAAGTAGCGGGCTCTCGCGCCGCATCGATCCCATGGGCGACCGGTGCACGCCCGTGGCAGACGGCAGGACGAACTCAGAGCTGGGTGACGCCGGCCGCATGGACACTGGTCGCCGGCATGCCGATGACGTTCGCGGTGGAGGTGGCGAGGACGGCGCCATGCCAGGATTCTTTCGTTCTTTCTCGCAAAACTCGGTGATGTGCCGGGTTTCCACTGCGGCTCGGCTCGATGAGTTCTTCTTGTCGAAACCGGCGCTCTGGAATGTCGTCGGCGTCACCCCCTGGGGAATTCGCCGCCGTCCACGACGAGATCGCTCCCGGTCAGCCAGCTCGCCCGGTCGGACACGAGGAACAGCACCGCGTGGGCGATGTCGTCGGGCTGACCATCGCGCCCCAGCGGCACGGCATTGTCGTTCTGGTCCGGCGCCGCGTCCATGCGCGCCCACTGCTCCCGCGTCCGTTCGCCGCCGGGGGTGGCGACTCTGCCGGGAGTCAGGGTGTTGACCCGGACACCGAACGGGGCCAGCTCCAAGGCCAGTCCCCGGCTGTAGTTCCCCAGCGCCGCCTTCGCCGCCGTGTAGTGCAGGAACGGCGCCACCGGGGCGGCGACCGCGGCCGAGGAGACGTGCACGATCGCCCCCGAACGCCGTTCCCGCATCCCTGGTGTCAGCAGCGAGTCCAGCCGCACAGACGCCAGGAAGTTCAGGTCCAGCGCGTCCTGCCACTCCTCGTCGGGGATGGCCGCGCTCCCCTTGTGCGGCCGGGCGCCGCCCGCGTTGTGGACCAGGATGTCCACTCCGCCGAGCGCCTCCTGCGCGGCCGCGGCGAGCGCCTCCGCTCCAGCCCGTGTCCGTACGTCGGCCTCCACGAAGGCGGCCCCCTCCGGCACCGTGCTCGTCGCCGACCTGGCGGTCGTGAGCACTTCGGCGCCCGCGTCCAAGAGCCGGCGCACAATGGCCGCCCCGATTCCGCGAGAGCCACCCGTGACCAGAGCCCGCTTTCCCGCGAGTTCTCGCTTTCCCGATCCGTTTTCATTCGTGGTCATGCCACCGGTCCTCTCGATCGCGCGTTGGTCCGCTCGGCATCAGAAGAATCGACGTGCGCAGAGCGCGAATTCATGGATAAATCGCGGTGAGCACCTCGTCGAGCTGTTTCACGGTACGTCCGGAAAAGAACGAGAGGCAAAGACGAAATGTAAGCAGATGCTATAGGTGATACCTATGAACAGACGAGTGCTCGTAGGCTGAATCTCACACGTGACGGACAGGAGGCCGAGGTGGCCGAGACGGCGCCGACCGAGACGACGGTGGCCGAGGTGATGGCCGAGCTGGCCGGCCTCGATGACCCGAAGGCGCGCGAGGTGAACAAGAGACACGGTGACGATCACGGTGTGAACCTCAGCAGGCTGCGCGCGCTCGCGAAGCGGCTGAAGACGCAGCAGGAACTCGCATGCCGGCTCTGGGAGACCGATGACACCGCGGCGAGACTGCTGGCGATCCTGATCTGCCGCCCGAAGGCGTTCGAGCGTGACGAGCTGGACGTCATGCTGCGCGAGGCGCGCACACCCAAGGTGCATGACTGGCTCGTGAACTACGTGGTGAAGAAGAACCCGCACTCCGAGGAGCTGCGCCTGACCTGGTCCGCCGATCCGGATCCAGTGGTCGCGAGTGCCGGCTGGGCCCTGACCACCGAACGCGTGTCCAAGAAGCCTGAGGGCCTCGACCTCGCAGGACTGCTCGGCGTCATCGAGGCGGAGATGAAAGACGCCCCGGATCGCCTGCAGTGGGCGATGAACCACTGTCTGGCTCAGATCGGGATCGAGCACGCCGAGCACCGCGCCCGTGCGATCGACATCGGTGAGCGCCTGGAGGTGCTCAAGGACTACCCGACTCCCCCGGGATGCACGTCTCCGTTCGCGCCCATCTGGATCACCGAGATGGTGCGCCGGCAGCACGACAAGTAGGAAGGCTTCCCGCTCCGGCCGCTCCCCGGGAGTACCTGACTCCCCGAGGCCGCCGCCGGCGAACCACGTCGTGTCCAAGGTGATTGACGTCGTCAAACGAGTTGCAATCGAGTGCCGCCCGGGCTCCACTGGACGGCGACCAGGTCGGAGCCGTACTCCTGAGCCAGCCGACGGCGCAGCCGCAGGTCGACGTCGTTCACCTCTACCACGGCCCGGTTCCGCTCGGCGTCGATGTAGCCGCTCAAAACCCTCGGGTCGTCGACCCGTGACATCACGGCGTCCAACACGGTTTCGAGCTCCGCCCGGCTGTGCCGCACCTGCCGTACGACCGGGGTGATCGTGAAGGGGGTCCGTACGTGGTCGGGCCATGCGACACCGGTGAGCGGTGCGGCGGCCAGCGCCCGCCCACGTTCGGTGATGTACGGAGAGACCAGCCGGTATGGCCGCTTCAGCAGATACGGCGGGGCGAGGTCCTTCGGGTGTGCCTCCACGCGCTGCGTGGCCGCGTCCAGGGCATAGTTGAACGGCTCGATTCGCGAGTCGTAGGGCTCGTCGAAGAAGGCGGCCCAGTCAACGGTGAACACCTCGACGGCCTCGGACGTCGCGCGTTCCACGACCAACCGGCCCGACACGCGGGACGCGGCGCCCAAGGTGAGGGAGTAGAGGACGAACAGCGCGAGGATCACCCTAAGCGTACGCATGGCGCCTCAGCCTAGAACGATCTTCAGTCTTCGGCTGAGAAATCGGCCTGACCACCCGTGATGCGGTCACCGCGGCCGACCGTTCAGCAGCCGGGGTGTAGGCTCCTCGGTCCACCACCGCCGGCTCGCCGAGCCCGGATTCCCTGCGACACCGGGCGACACCGGGCGACACCGGGCGACACCGGGCGACACCGGGCGACACCGGGCGACACCGGGCGACACCGGGCGACACCGGGCGACACCGGGCGACACCGGGCGACACCGGGCGACACCGGGCGGCACTGTGCGGCACGACAGCCGTCACCGGGCTCGACGCCCACGACGTCCGCGACACCCACGCCGCCGCCATCGCGGACACGTCGGTCCCGCCGGCCCCGGCGGTCCGGCGCTCCGTTCGGTCACACCCGGTCGGGTGGGTCGCAGCACCCGGCGAGGCAATCCCGGAAATCGGGCGGCAAGGGGGCTTCACTCACCGTTCGGCCAACCTTCACGTCGGGCGTGCGGTCGGCGTCACGGGGGGTTCCTAGCCTGAGCTCGTCGCAGACACCCCCCTGTGGAGGACAGCCATGCCGTCCCGCCGCATCACCGCTCTCGCCGCCGCCATCACGCTGTCCGCGGCCTCCCTGGGCCTGTGGGCCGCCGGAGGCTTCAGCGCCCAGGCGGCCACGTTGCCGACGCCGGACCACACGGTGGTCGTGGTCTTCGAGAACCACGCCTACTCCCAGGTCGTCGGCAGCTCCAGCGCTCCCTACATCAACTCCCTGAAGAGCGGCGGGGCCAACCTGACCGCCTTCTACGCCGAGACCCATCCCAGCCAGCCCAACTACTTCGCCATGTTCTCCGGGTCGACGCAGGGCATCACCGACGACTCCTGCTACACCCCCGGCTTCAGTTCCGCGCCCAACCTGGCGTCGGAGCTGATCGCCGCGGGCAAGAGCTGGGCCAGCTACAACGAGTCGCTGCCCAGCCAGGGCTCGACCACCTGCAGCAGCGGCAAGTACGCCCGCAAGCACAACCCCTGGTTCGGGTTCTCCAACGTGCCGACGTCCACCGCGTACACGTTCGCCCAGTTCCCCACCGACTTCACCAAGCTGCCCAAGGTGTCGTTCGTCGTCCCGAACCTGTGCAGCGACATGCACGACTGCTCGGTGTCCACCGGTGACACCTGGCTGAAGAACAACCTCGGCGCGTACGCGACCTGGGCCAAGACCCACAACAGCCTTCTCGTCGTCACCTTCGACGAGGACAACAGGCTGAGCGGCAACCGCATCGCCACCGTCCTGTACGGGCAGCCGGTGTCGGCGGGGTCGTCCTCCGGCACCACCTACAACCACTACAACCTGTTGCGCACCATCGAGGACATGTACGGCACCGGCCACGCGGGCAACGCGGCGTCGGCGTCGGCCATCTCCGGCGTCTGGAACTGACCGCGTGTACCTCGCGGACAGTCGCGGCGCGCCCGCCGTCGTCCCGCAGCGGGGGCGGCGGTGGGCCGCGGTTCCGGGAACCGTGCTGGCCCTGGGCGCGGTGAGCCTGATCACGGACGTGTCGGCGGAGATGATCACCGCCGTGCTGCCGCTCTATCTCGTCTCCGGGCTGGGGCTGTCCCCGCTCGGCTTCGGCGTGCTGGACGGCGTCTACAACGGGGTCGGCGCCCTGGTGAGGCTGGCCGGAGGCCACCTCGCCGACGGTGGAGGCGGGCGGCACAAGGCGGTCGCCGTGGCCGGCTACGGCCTGTCGGCGCTGTGCAAGCCGCTGCTGCTGGTCGCCCACACCCTGCCGGTGATCGGCGCGGTGCTGGCCCTCGACCGTACGGGCAAGGGCCTGCGCACCGCCCCCAGGGACGCCCTCATCTCGCTGGCCGCCCCGCCCGAGCGCCGGGGGCAGGCGTTCGGCGTGCACCGGGCGATGGACACCGCCGGAGCCCTCTGCGGGCCCGTCCTGGCGTTCCTGGTGCTGGGAGTGGCGGCGGAGGGTTACGACGCCGTCTTCACGGTCAGCGCCTGCGTCGCCGCGCTGGGCGTGCTGGTGCTGGTGCTCTTCGTCCCCGGCCGTCCCGGCGGCGTCGGCGTCGCCCGGAGTGCGGCGCCCTCCGGCCCGCTCCGGGCATCCGCGCTCCCGCGAAAGGCACCCGCGCTCCCGCGGATGCCCGGCCTGGGGCGGCTGGCGGCGTGCGCGGTGCTGCTGGGGCTGACGACGGTGAGCGACTCCTTCGTCTACCTGCTGCTGCAGCGCAGGTTCGAGGTGCCCGTGCAGTGGTTCCCCCTGCTGCCGCTCGGGACCGCGGCCGCCTTCCTGCTGCTGGCCGTGCCCGCCGGCGCCGTCGCCGATCGCGTCGGACGGCGGAGGCTGTTCCTGCTCGGGCACCTGGCGCTGCTCGTCGCGTACGGCCTGGTGCTGGCGGTCCCCGGCGGGCCGCTGCCGGCGGTGGTGCCAGTGGTGGTAACGGTGCTCGTGCTGCACGGGACCTTCTACGCGGCGACCGACGGCGTGCTGGCGGCCGCGGTCGCCGGCGTCGTGCCGGACGCGATGAGGGCGAGAGGGCTGGCCCTGGTGGGCACCGGCCAGGCCCTGGCCCGATTCGCCTGCTCGATCGGGTTCGGCGCCGCCTGGACAGCCTGGGGCGACGGCCCGGCGCTGGCCGTCGCGACGGCGGGGCTGGCGATCTCCACCCCCATCGCGCTCGCCGCGCTCCGCCCCACCCCGCGCCCCTCCCGGCGGCGGACGACCCGACCGTGCGACGAGAAGGGAACCCCGTGACCGTCCCACCCCGCCTGACGGTCCTGCTGGCCGCGGTCCTGCTCCTCGGGGGCCTGTCCACCTGGGCGGTGGTGCACGCCGCCGCCCGCGCGGAGAGCCGGGACCTGCCGCGGACGGGAGAGCCCTCCGCCGGTCCGGGCGCGGTCACGCTCGCGGCGGGACAGGGGCGCCGGATGCTCTTCCGGACGATGACGTGGGGTCCGCACCGCGACGAGGTGGTCTCCGTGCCCGCGGACGACCCGGGGGGCGCGCGCGTCTCGTCCGGGATGCGGTGCCTGCGTTTCCACGCCTCGTCCGGCACCGGCGCCTGCCTCCAGGCCGAGCACGGCTCGCTGGGCGACACCTACCGAGCCGTGGTGCTCGACGCGCGCCTGCGGGAGCGGCGCGCGTTCCCCCTCGCCGGCATCCCCACCCGCACGAGGGTCTCTCCGTCCGGCCGCATGGCGGCCTGGACCGTCTTCGTGAGCGGCGACTCGTACGCGGGGACGAACTTCTCCACCCGCACCTCGATCCTGGACACGCGCACCTGGTCGCTGCAGGACAACCTGGAGACCTACCACGTGGTCAAGGACGGCCGTCCCTATCACGCGGCCGATGTCAACCTGTGGGGGGTGACCTTCGCCGACGACGGCCACTTCTGGGTCACCCTCGCGACGGGGGGCCGCACGTGGCTGGCGCGCGGCGACGTCGCGGCCCGCACCCTGACCACGATCCGGCAGAACGTGGAATGCCCGTCGCTCTCCCCCGACGGCACCCGCATCGCCTTCAAGAAGCGGGTGGCCGGCCTTCCCGAGGACGCGCCGTGGCGGCTGTACGTCCTCGACCTTGCGACCATGCGGGAAACCCCGATCGCTGAGCGGCGCAGCGTCGACGACCAGGCGGTGTGGCTCGACGCCCGCACGCTCGGCTATGCCATGCCGGGCGACTTCGGCGCCGACATCTGGACGGCGCCGGCGGACGGCTCGGGAGCCCCGCGCCGCCTGCTCTCCGCCGCGCTCGCCCCCGTCGTCGTCCAGTGAACGCCGCCGCACCGCTGGAAGTCCGTATGGGAAACGGGCCCGGCTAGAGCGGACTGTCGTGGGCGATGAGGGCGAGCTGGACGCGATTGTCCAGGTTGGTCTTCGCGAGGATGCGGGAGATGTAGCTCTTCACCGTGCCGACGCTCATGTGGAGCTCGGCCGCGATGTCCGCGTTGGACCTGCCCCGGCCGACCGCGGCGGCGACCTCACGCTCGCGGTCGCTGAGCCGGGACAGCAGCATGCGTGCGTCGGCGCGGCGGCGGTCCTCCGCCTCCGGCGCCAGGTGGGCGATCAGGCGCCGGGTCACGCCGGGTGACAGGATCGGCTCGCCCGCCGCGACCCGGAGGACCGCGTCCACGATGCCCTCCGGCGGGGTGTCCTTGAGCAGGAACCCGCTCGCCCCGGCGCGCAGCGCGCCGAAGACGTGCTCGTCGGCGTCGAACGTGGTCAGCATGATGACGTGGGGAGGGTCGGGCCGCCGCCGCAGCAGCCGGGTGGCGTCGATCCCGTCCAGGCCCGGCATGCGGATGTCCATGAGCACCACATCGGGCGCATGCGCGTCGACCGCGGCCGCGACGTCCGCGCCGTCGGCCACGCCGCCCACCACGACGAGCTCGTCGGCGCCCCTGAGCATCAGCGTCAGACCCGCCCTGACGAGCGGGTCGTCGTCCACGACCAGCACGCGTATGGCGCTCACACCGGCCATGGTAGCCAGACCGTCAGGCGGAACTCGCCTTCCGCCACCCCGGCCTGCTCCACCCGGCCGCCCGCCAGCTCGGCCCGCTCCCGCATCCCGGCCAGGCCGGCGCCCTCCCCTCGTGGAGCGTGCACCACGGGATTGCGCACCTCGATGGCGAGCCCCCGGTCAGGCCCGCCGTCGAGGCGGACGGTCACCGGCCTGCCCGGCGCGTGCTTCCTGGCGTTGGTGAGGCCCTCCTGGACGATCCGGTAGGCCGCCCGTGCCGTCGCGCCCGGCAGGTCGGGCAGCCGCACACCGCCGTCGCGCATCTCGACCTCCATGCCCGCCCGCCGTACCTCCTCGATCAGAGCGCGCAGGTCCAGCTCGGAAAGGACGGGCGCCTCGCGGAGCACCGAGATGACCTGGCGCAGCTCCTGCAGCGCCTGATGCGCGCTGGAGCGCACCACCGCGGCCGCCTCGACCACCTCCTCGGGGTCGGCCCGCGCGTTGAACTGCAGCGCCCCGGCGTGCAGCGCCAGCAGCGACAGCCGGTGCGCCAGCACGTCGTGCATCTCGCGGGCGATGGCCAGGCGTTCGGCGTGGCGGGCCCGCTCGACGCGCAGCCGTTGCTCCTCCTCGGCATTGCGGACCCGCTCCGCCAGCGACAGCAGCAGTTGGCGGCGGGCCCGCGCCAGCATCCCCCATCCCGTCAGCGCCACCCCGAACAGCACCGCGACCAGCGCCCACACCGGGTACGGCGCCAGCCCCGGCGGCCGCAGCCAGAACCGGGCCAGCGTCGCGGCCACCCAGGCGGCGCCGACACCGATCGCGACGGCCGAGCGCCGATACAGGGCGGCCATCAGCGTGGCGATGCCGGCCGCGACCGCCGCCGAGGCCGCGGGCACCGCCACCGCCACGGCCACGAGCGCCGTGGTGGCCGGCCACCGGCGCGACAGCCACAGCGCCCCGCACGCCGCCGCGCCGCCGGCCACGTCCGCGACCAGCCACCAGCCGGTAGCCGCGCCGAGGTCGTCTCGCACGACGACCGCCGCCGCGGCCAGCGCGCAGGCGACGCCTCCTGCCCGGATCGCCCGGTCGCGCCGGGTCCTCGCAGGACCCGGCCGTACGTCTGCCGTCACGGACGTTCAGCGTAATGACGGCGGGCCCGCCGCCGGCAGCAACCAAAGTCGACGCCGGGTTGTCACCTGGGTTGCCACGGACAGGCCCCGGGGCGGCAGACGTGGGCGGTGTGCGCGGAACACGCTGGCCGCATGACGGCGAACAAGACGCGCGGCCGCCTGGCCGCACTGCTCCTCGCGGTGATCACACCGCTCGTGGCCGAGTTCACCCTCGGCAACCCGCCACTGCGCATGGCGTGGCTCCTGCTGCTGTGGGTTCCGATATACGGCGCGGGCGTCGTCCTGGTGCGCGAGCTGGTACGGCGGGCCGGGACGGGCTGGACGGGGGTGCTGCTGCTCGGCGCCGCCTACGGCATCGTCGAGGAAGGCCTGGCACTGCAGGCGCTGAGCAGCCCCACGATCTACGGCGCCGCCGGGTGGGCGCCCCGGGTCCTGGGCCTGAACAGCGCCTACGCCGAGCTGCAGATCCCCTACCACGCGGTCTTCAGCGCCGCGATCCCGATCCTCCTGACCGACCTGATCGTCCCGTCCCTGCGCGACCGGCCCTACCTGGGCAGGCTCGGCGCCTGGCTGGCCGGGGCGGTCTTCGTCCTCGGCGCGCTGCTGCTGCGGATGACGGTGGTGACGAGTATCGACCCCGGATACGAGGCGCCGCCGGCGATCCTGGCGGGCTGTACGGCGGCCGTGGTCCTGCTGGCGGCGGCGGGGCTGCGGCTGAAGTCCCGCCCGGGCATGCCCTCGATCAGCCCGCCCGCGCCCGCTGCGGCCGGAGTGTTCGGCGCCGTGGCCACCTTCGCATACCTGGCGTCGCTGTTCCCGTTCGGCGGCGCGACTCAGCCCGCATTCACCCACGGCGCGTGGGTGATCGTGCCCATGTCGGCCGCCGCCGTTCTGGCGGTCGCCGTCGCGTGGCTCCTGCGCCGCTGGACGGCCGGCGGCCTGTGGACGGACCGGCACAGCCTCGCCCTGGCCTCCGGCGCCCTGATCGCCCACACCGCCTTCGGCCTGATCTCCAATACCGACACGGCGGCCGACCGCGCCGGCCTGGCGGCCGTCGGCGTGGTCATGATGTGTCTGCTGGCATTGCTGGGCCGCCGCGTCGCCGACCTCTCTCGCTCCAGGTGATTCGGTGGCGTGCTCGCCGAGCACGCCGCATTCACCACACCCAAGATCGATCTGCGCTTGGATGTACGGCATGCACCCCCTCATCGTCGCCCTGGCCCTCGTGACCGCCTCCCCCGCCACCACCCACGTCCGAGCCGCAGAACCCGATCCGATGGCGGGCCTGCGTTTCCTGCTCGCCCGCGGCGCCGGCGCGACGACCGAGTTCTACGGGAGCGCCTCCACGGATCTGACGAGGCAGGTGCAGCTGAGCAACGGCAAGCGCACCTTCATCGGGAGCGGCATGGAACTGCGCGGCACCGGCAGGGTCAAGCTGGGACGGGCCGGCGTTATCGCCTCTGAACACGTCCGGCAGCTGATCATCGGCAACAAGCGGCTGGTGGTGGACGAGGCGGCCAAGGACCCCTACTTCGCCGGCGTGCTCCGCACGGTGGGGACGCTGCGTACGCTCAGCGTGGGCGGCTGGCAGTACCAGCTCGCGCCGCGGGCGAAGTCCTGGGTGCGCACCGGCCGCGCGAGCGGCGCCGCAGCCGCGTACGGCGACCAGTTCGTCAACGTCCTGGAGCCGGCCACGCTGCGCACGCTGCTGTCCGGCAAGAGCCGCAAGAGCGTCACGCCCTGGACCAAGGACCGCACCACCGGACGCAGGCAGCGGATCTACACCCTGACCGGGACGATCAGGCTCAAGGAGCTCTACCGCGTCTCCCCCAGCTTCCGCGAGGCCGCGGGAACCTCGGCCCTCGGCACGTCCGAGGTGACGTGGACGTACATGTACGACGACCGCGGGTGGCCCTACCGGGTCGGCTGGCGCTTCTACGCGCACCCCCGGCCCGAGGTCCCGGGGCTCGGAGACGACCGGATCCTGCGGGCGCACCTGGCCACGCAGTACCGGAACTGGGAGAAGCCGATGACGATCACCGCGCCCAAGGCGACGCCGGGGCGGGGGCTGGAGGTCGACGACCTCAGCGACGTGCTCAGCGCTCCCGCGCGCCGTAGGTGAGGCAGTAGGCGGAGAGGCGTCCTCAGCGATAGGGCCGCGTGGTGCGTGTCGGAGGCTTGTAAGCGGCGTCGATCTGTTCGCGGACAGCGCCTTTACGAAGTAGATCAATAACACCGCCTGGCGTCGGACTGGCACATGCGGCGAGGCTCGCCGCCGGCTCTCCCCCGCCCGACGCCGGGCTCGCCGCTCCCCCGGCAGCCCGGGCACTCACCGGGGGCGCTATGGCCACTCTCCATGGGTCAGATCCAGCCGCTGGTGGAGCAGGGCCTGCTGGGCCGGATTGGCGGTCAGGCCCAGCGCCCGCTCATCACATAGCCGCGCCTGGCTCGTGTCGCCCAGCGCGCGCAGCAGTTCTGCTCGGGTGGCGTGCAGGAGCGGGTAGCGGGACAGGGCCTCCTCCAGGCCGGTCAGCTCCGCCAGCGCGGCCGCGGGCCCCTTGACGTAGCGCAGGGCGACGGCCCGGTGCAGCCGGGTGACCGGCGAGGGCGCAACCGCCAGGAGCATGTCGTACAGCACGAGGATCTGTGCCCAGTCGGTGTGCTCGAAGCCGGCGGCCTCGGCGTGACAGGCCACGATCGCGGCCTGCAACTGGTAAGGCCCCGGCCGGCGATGGGCCCTGGCGGTGCGCGTCAGCACCGCGGTCGCCTCGGCGATCGCGGCGCGGTCCCACAGACCGCGGTCCTGCTCGGCGAGCGGCACCAGACGCCCGTGGGAGTCGAACCGGGCCGCGCCGCGCGCCCGGTGCAGCCGGATGAGCGCGAGCAGCCCGGCCACTTCCGGCTCGCCCGGCATGAGGCCGGCCAGGAGCCCGGCCAGCCACTCGGCGTCGTCGGCCAGGTCGCGCGCCTCGGCCCGATCGCCGCTGCTGGACAGATAGCCCTCGTTGAACAGCAGGTAGACGACCGCGAGCACGGCGTCCAGCCGCTCGGGCAACTCCTCGGCGTCCGGAATCCGGTAGGGGATGCCCGCTTCGGCGATCTTTCGTTTGGCGCGGGTGAGCCGCTGCGCCACCGTGGTCTCCGGCACGACGAAGGCCGCGGCGATCTGCGCGGTGCTCAGCCCGCACACCACCCGCAGGGTCAGCGCGATCCGGGCCGCCGGCGACAGCGCCGGATGGCAGCACGTGAAGATCAGCCGCAGCCTGTCGTCGCCTTCCCCCGGCTCGGGCCACCGCAGCCGGGCCAGCTTGACGCGGTAGTTCGTCTCCCGCCGCAGCACGTCGAGGCCGCGCCGGCGGGCCACGGTGAACAGCCAGGCGTCCGGCCGGTCCGGCACGCCCTCGACCGGCCAGCGGCGCAGCGCGGTCTCCACGGCGTCCTGCACCAGGTCCTCGGCGGCGGAGAAGTCGCCCAGCAGCGACACCAGGCACGCCGCGAGGCGGCCCGCGTGCTCGCGCACGACGCGGGCCAGCACCTCACGGCTCCCCTTTCCGCTGTCCGGCCCGCTCATGCGACCGGGCGGATCTCCACGATCGGGCACGCCGGCCAGGACCTGGCCAGTTTCAGCGCCTCGTCCAGATCGGCCACCTCCACCTCCGCGTATCCGCTGACGACCTCCTTGCCCTCGACGAACGGCCCGTCGGTGACGACGGGCTCGCCGCCGCCGAGATGTACGGTGGTCGCGGTGTGCGCGGGCGCCAGATGCATGTGATGCGTGATCTTGTCGGAGTTCTCGGCGAACCAGCGCATCACCGCCTCGTAGGCGGCCTCGCGCTCCAGCTCGTCCATCGCCTCCAGTCGCTTGGCGAACTCCTCGGTCTCGGCGAACATCAGCACGTACTTCATGGTTGGCTCTCTTCCTTCGGTCGGCCTTCAACAGGAAGACGAACGAGCACCCGCCTCACACGACACCCGGCGGCACGACTTCGCCGGGCGCGGCCGGATCAGGCGCTCAGCACCTCGCGGAGCAGCTCGCCGAACTCGTCGGGGTGCGTGCTGAGCCCCGTGTGCCCGCCGGGGAAGTGGACGAGCTCCATGCCGAACCGCTCGGCGAGGAAGGCGGCGGGACGGTAGGGCAGTTCGCCCTGTGAGTCCGCTCCGGCGGCGAGCACGAGCCGGTCCGACAGCGCCTCCAGGCGATCCACGTCCGGCGTGTAGGCCATGAAGCTCGGCACGATGCGCCCGAGGAAGTAGGGCATGTCCGCCATCGTCCGCTCCACCCGGGCCGCCGCCTGCGGGGGGAGTTCGGTGGCCGCCTTGACGTCGACGGGATCGGCGCCGGGCCGCCTCATGCCGGCCGCGAACACGGCCGCCGCGGGCATCAGCCCCTCCCGGCGGAACGTGTCCTGGACGCGGGCGAGCATCGCGCGCTGCTCGGCGGCGTCAGGCAGCACCTCCACCAGCGGCGGCTCGTGCGCCACGACGCGTGCGATCCGCTCGGGACGCGTGGTGAGCAGGTGCAGCGCGGCGATCGCGCCCGAGCTGCAGGCGGCCATGCGGGCGGGCGCGTCCGGAGACAGCAGTTCCAGCAGCCGCAACGCGTCGCCGGCGTGCTGCTCGACCCGTTGCGGGGCTTCCGGGTCGTCCAGCGGGCTGCGGGACAGGCCGCGTGGGTCGTAGGACGCGACCGTGTAGTCGGTGGCCAGGGCGTCCGCGACGCCGTCGAAGGAGGCCGCGCCGCCTGTGCCACCGGGGATCAGCAGCAGGAGCGGGCCCTTTCCGCGCACCTCGTAGCGCAGGGTGGCGCCGTCCACGCGCAGGTGGCCGATGGCCAGGCCGGTCATGTCGAATCTCCTTCGTCGTGCGTGGGCCAGTGCTCAAGAAGGGTGTGCAGGGCGTCGAGGCAGCGGACCCAGGTGTCTTCCGCCGGGCGCGCGTGCGCGAACCCACCTGCGGCCTCCAGGCTGGTGAAGCCGTGGAGCGTGCTGCGCATCAGCCGGACCGCGTCGGTCAGGTCGGGTTCCCGCAGCGCGTAGGCGCGCAGCATGCTGTAGGTCAGCTCGATGGCGCGCCGTGGCCCGGCGGCCCGGGCCACGAGCTCGGGATCGATCTGGATCGGGATCTGCGTCGCCGTGTACCGGCCGGGGTGGTCGTGGGCGTACTGCCGCCAGGCGTTGGCGTACGCCACCAGCGCGTCCTTTCCGGCCCGCCCGGCGGTCGCCTCCGCGATGCGGATGGTCTTCTCGTCCGCCGCCAGCAGGGCGATCCGCCCGCGCAGGTCATCGAGGCTGCGGACGTGCGCGTACAGGCTGGCGTCCTTCACCCCGAGCCGTCGCGCCACCGCCGACATGGTCACGTGCTCGAGCCCGACCTCGTCCGCCAGCTCGGCACCGGCGAGCGTCACCCGATCCGCCGTCAACCCGGCCCGCGCCATGTGCATGCCGCCCTTCTCCACCTGGAGCACTGTGAGCATTCCTAGGATTCCTAGGTTTTTCCTTGGGGTCCAAGGTTGCCTCAGGCCGGGCGAGGAGCGCAAGCGGTTACCGCGATGACGACTCGGACGGCAGGTGTCAGGGACGGTCGGGGCCGGCGGCCTGGCTGAGCTGGAAGTCGGCCGCCTGGCGGAGGAACAGGCGGGCGTACTCGCCGTCGAGGGCCATCAGCTCGTCATGGGTGCCCTGTTCGGCCACCCGCCCGTCGGCGAGGACGACGATGTGGTCCGCGCCGCGCACCGTGTTGAGGCGGTGCGAGATGAGGAGGCTCGTACGGCCGCTGCGGTAGTCGCGGAGCCGCTGGTGGATGGCGTACTCCGCCTCGGGGTCGAGTCCCGAGCTGGGCTCGTCGAGGATGAGCAGGTCGGCGGTGTCCGCGCGGAGGAGGGCGCGGGCGAGGGCGACGCGCTGCCACTGCCCGCCGGACAGGAGCACGCCCCGGCCGGGGTCCTCGTCCTGTTCGGCGGCGAAGAACCGCGACAGCATGGTGTCGTAGCCGCGGGGAAGGCTGCCCAGCGTGTCGTGGACGTCCGCCCGGCGGGCCGCCGCGTGGATCCGCTCCGGCCGGTCAAGGGAGCCGACGTCGCCGACGGCGACGTTCTCGGCCGCGGTGAGGTCGTAGGCCACGTAGTCCTGGAACACGGCTCCGATCCGGCGGCGCAGGTCGTCGACGCGCAGCTCGCACAGGTCGGCGCCGTCCCAGCGGACGCTGCCGCGCTCGGGGTCGTAGAGGCGGCACAGGAGCTTGACGACGGTGCTCTTGCCCGCGCCGTTCAGGCCGACCAGTGCCACGCTCCGCCCGTACGGAATGGTCAGGTTCAGGCCGCGCAGCACGTACGGATGGCCGGTGTCGTACCGGAACCACACGTCGCGGAGTTCGATGCCGTGCCGTAGCGGTGGCACGCCGCCGCCGGTGGCGGGTTCCGGCAGGTCGGGACCGATGGTGACGACGTGGGCGTAGTGGCCGGCCAGGACGAGTGCCTCGTTCAGATGTGCCAGCTGGATCACCGTGCCGGACAGGGAGGACTGGGTGCCTGCGAGGGCGGCGGTGAGGACGGCCAGGTCGCCGATGCCGGCCTGGCCCCCCGCTATCCGGGAGACCAGCACGATCAGCGCGGCGCCCGCGATGACCGTGCTGAGGGCGGTGAGCGCCCCGTTGTAGCGGATGGCCGTCAGGTCCATCCGGCGTTCCGCCCGCTGCTCAGCGGCCAGTTCGCCCAGCATGCGCCGCCGCAGGAAGCCTCCGATGCCGAACAGCCGGATCTCCTTGGCGGCCTGGTGATCGAGCATCAGCGTCTGGTAGAACATCCGGCGGCGTTCCGCGGGGGCCATCTCCAGGCGGAGGTACGCCCGGCGGCGGCCGAGCCTGAGCTGGGCGACCAGTTCGGGCACGGCGGCCGCGGCCACGACGGCGGCGAGGAGCGGGCTGAGCGTGGCGAGCGCGCCCAGGAGCCCGGCGATGGTGATAGCGCCGCGTGCCGCTCCGAGCGCCGACTCGGTGACGAGTTGCGGGGCGGTCTGGGCGGACTGCTGGGCCAGCTGGAGCCGGTTGTGGAAATCCGGGCTCTCCAGCCTGGTCAGTCCCTGCATCCGGCACACCGCGGTGAACAGTTCGTCGCCGGTGCGCCACGCGATGCGGCGCTGCTGCTCCCGCTGGACCCACCCGGACAGGTGGGGCAGCAGCGCGGTCAGGGCTCCGAGCACGGCCATCGCGGCGGCGAGCGGCGTCGTCGAGGGGCCCGGCCCGGCGGTCAGGCGATCGATCAGCAGCTTGGTGAGCCACGTGATCGCGACGGGGGAGGCGCCGTTCAGCACCGCCATGGCGAGCTGGGACAGGGCGAGAACCGGTCCGGCCCGCCAGACGAGCGCCAGGGTGAGCCGCAGCGGCCCGAGTCGTGACCTCACGCCGGTCAGGCCGGGGACGGCGCGGCCGCCGGCAGCTCCGGCTTCAGGCTGCTGCCGGCGACGGTCCCGTCCGGGCCGACCAGGAAGAACGACGGGAAGGCCCTGACCTCGAACGCGTCCGCCATCGCGCCGCCCTCGCTCTCCACGACGACGCTCACGTCGTCAGTCAGGGCGGCGAGCAGCTCGGCGGGCCTCTGCTCGCCCTCCACCACCACCGCCAGGACTCGTACGCCGTCGGCGGCGGCGTCACGGGCGGTCGTGACGAAGGCGGGCGCCTTCGGCAGGCAGTGCGGGCAGTCGGTGCTGAAGAACCCGACGAGGGTGCGCTCGCCCGCGAAGTCGTCGGTGGTGACCTTCGTGTCCGTGAGCGTGAGCGCGGAGAAGGCCGGGACCTCGGCGCCCACGGCGAGCCCGGGGCTTGCGGGCACTGCGCCGGCGAGGGAGGCCTTGGTGATTTTCCGGAGTTTCCTGATGACCGCTCCCGTCAGGAGCAGGTTCACCAGGACGAGCCCGCCGAGCAGCGCGACGGCGGCGGCCAGGACGGCCATGGGCGTTCCCTTCGATGGGTCAGCGGAGAAGGTGGAGCAGGTCGTCGAGGAGCACGACGGCGCCGACGGCGACCGAGGCCCCGAGCAGGCAGAGCGCGGCGGCGGGCGGCGCGACGGGCGTGCCGCCCACGGCGGACGTCATGGCGGCCCCGGCCACCGCGCACGCGACGAGAACGGCGTTGCGCGCCACGTGCCGGCGGTTGACCGGCTCGTCGGATCCGCCGAAGCATCGGCAGGCGAGGGTCGTTCCGCGCCGCAGCGCGGTGACCAGGACCGCGGCGAACCCGAGGAGCAGGCCCCCGGCGAGCAGGAGGCCCGCCCTGCCGTCGCCGTCGAGGCCGGGCACCGCCAGCATGACGACGGTGGCGGCCTCGACGGCGACGACCACCACGGCGGCGGGCGTCGCGAGACCCGTGGGAAGGCCGCCGAGCCGCCGTACCGCCGTGGTGAAATCGCCGAAGGTCCGCCGCGTGCGCAGCTTCGTGACGATGGAGACCAGGAAGACCCCCATCAGCATGAGCCGGACGGTCAGCACGGCGTAGACCATTGGACGTGCCGGCCGGTATCAGCAGTAGCCGATGTTCTGCCAGGCCCCGCCGCAGCTGCTCCGCCAGTACGTGATGCAGAGGAAGCCGGTCGGGTTGGGGTAGCAGTCCTTGTAGCGGTTGCAGCCGCCCGACGGCCAGTATTCGAAACAGTTGTCGGCCTGGGCCTCGGCGCCGGGGAGGAGCTTTTCGAGCAGCCGGTCTCCCAGGCGGTTCAGCGTACGGATCATCGTTTCTCCCTTTGCCGGGTTCGGGCGTGGTAGGCCGCCCGCCCTGTGAGGATGCTCGGCGCGGCCTTCGCCGCGGTTGCGCGCCGGATGCGCGATACGCCGCAGGCGCCGCGCAACCGTCGCGCAGCCGGGGCCCGGCAGAATCGCGATCGGCTGACCAGGCCGAAAGGTTGATCATGCAACATTTCGTGATTTCGCTGCTGTCGCTGGCCGCAGGCGCCGCGGTCGCCGGGGTGGTCACGGCCCGGCGGCGCTTCGTCGTGGTGCGGGTGGCCGGGACGAGCATGGTTCCGACGTACCAGCCGGGAGATCGGGTGCTCATACGGCGCGGCGCGCGGGCGGTCCCGCGGCGCGGCCAGGTGGTGGTCTTCCGGCGCCTGCAGCCGGGCGGCCCGGGCTCTTCGGGACGCGCGCCCGCACTGCGCGGGACGGAGTGGCTGATCAAGCGGGTCGCCGCGATGCCGGGCGACAGGGTGCCCGACCAGGTCGCGCCGGGCGTGCACGCCGCGCCGGGCGACGTGGTCCCGGCCGGCCGGCTGGTGGTCCTCGGCGACGGCCCGACCAGCCGGGACTCGCGGCACTGGGGCTACCTGCCGGTGAGCGAGGTGCTGGGCGTCGTCATCCGCAGGTTGTCATGATCGGTCAAGGCCTCGCCTACGGCTGCCTCGGCGGCCTCGGCGGTGTCGCCGAGCCGCTGGAACAGCCGGCGGGCCGCCGTCCGGGACCGGGTGGCCGCCTCCTGGTCGCCGCGGGCGTGCTGGGCCCGGCCGAGGGCCCGCAGCGCGAGCGCCTGCTCGTGGAGGTCGTGCAGCCCGCGCGCCGTGCGCACCGCGTCGCCGAGCGTGCGTACCGCCTGGTCGGCCCGGCCGCCGAGACGCTGTGACTCGCCCAGGACGCGGAGCCCGGCGGCCTGTCCGGCACGGACTCCGAACTCCTCGAACACGGCCAGCGCCCGCTCGATCGGCTTCGCCACGTTCCGGCGCCCGAAACGAAGGCACAGGTCACCGAGGGCGACCAGCAGATACGCCTCGAGCAGCCGCTCCCCGCGCCGCCGGCAGATCTGCAGGCCCTCCCACAGATGGTGGGAGACGCGCCTGCCCGTGGCGTGGTCGCGGCAGGCGGCGGCCATCTCCCGCAGGGCGAGGGTCCTGGCCACGAGACTGTTCCCGCGGATCGCCAGGCGGAGCGCGCGGTCCGCGCAGGCGAGCGCGTCCCCATGGAGCCCCTGCTCCCGGTCGGTGACGGCGCGGACGTACCAGAGACGGCTCAGGGCGAGCTCGTAGCCGATCTCCTCGGCCATGGCCATGGCCTCGTCCGCCACCGCGCGGGCCTGGTCGGGGTCGCCCCCGCGGCACAGCGCGAACGCCCGCAGGCACAACAGGTCGAGCGCGCCGTGCCGTTCCCCCGCCGCGCCGAAGGCCGCGAGCGCCGCCTCGATCGCCTCCGGGGCGACGCCGCGCCGCGGCTCCACGCCGACCATGAGCAGGTGGCCGAGGCCGCGCGTCATCACCGCCTCGCCCCACTGGTCGCCGCCCAGTGCGCACGCCCGCAGCGCCAGCTCGTGGGAGAACGCCCAGTCCCGGTAGTGGCCGCGGAAGGCGTAGTAACCGGCCGCGCGGGCGGACAGTTCCCAGGCCGCCTCGTGCAGACCGAGCCGGCAGGCCTGCGCCACCCCCGCCAGCAGGGTCTGCCGCTCGCTGTCGAACCAGGCCGCCGGATCGGCGACCAGGGCCCTGGTGGTGGCGGGGTCGGCGTACCAGCGAGGGGCCGCGCCACGGATGCCGGAGGCCACCTGCTCCGGCAGGCCGCTCTCCGCCGCCTCCGCCAGTGCGAGCAACGCGCCGAGAACGCGGGTGATCGCCTTGTCCCGCTCACCGGCGGGCTCCTCCAGCTCGGCGCGTTCCCGCGCGTAGAGCCGTGCCAACTCGGGGAAGCGGTAGCGGAACCACCCGTTCCCGTCGCTGCCCTCGCAGCTCAGGAGCTGGGCGTCGACGAGCAGATCGGCGTACGCCTCGGCTTCGCGCACCGTCACGTCGAGGGCCGCAGCGAGCATCCAGGCGGCGAAGGCGGGGACGTCGAGCAGGCCGAGCATCCGCAGCGCCCGCCGCGTGGTCTCGTCGAGCCTGTCGTAGTCGGCGGCCAGCCCCGCCCGGACCGACAGGTCGCCGAGGGTGAGCTCGTCCAGGCGCCCCCGCTCCGCCCGCAGGCGATCCGCCAGGTGGTCGAGTCGCCAGTGCTCGCGCAGCGCCAGTTTCGCCCCCGCGATCCGTATCGCCAGGGGCAGGTGACCGCAGAGCCGGACGATCTCGGCCGCGACCGTGGGCCGCGCCGCCACCCGAACCGGCCCGGCGATCCGCCCGAGCAGCTCCGACGCGCATGCCGGGTCGAGCGGGCCGACGCGCACGGAACGGGCGCTCAATCCGGCGACCCCGCGCCTGCTCGTCACCAGTACGGCGCAGCCCGCACCACCCGGCAGGAGCGGCCTGACCTGCTCCTCGCCCGCGGCGTCGTCCAGCACGACCAGCACACGACGATCGGCCAGGACGGTGCGGAACAGCTTCCCGCGCTCCTCGGCCTCGTCCGGCACCGCCCGCTCGTCCACCCCGAGGGCGATCAGGAACCGCGTCAGCGCCTCGGCCGGGGCGGTCGGCCGAGGGCAGGTCCCGCGCAGGTCGATGTAGAGCGTGCCGCCGGAGAACGTCTCCCCCAGGCGGTGGGCGACGTGCACCGCGAGCGTCGTCTTGCCGGTGCCCGCCCCGCCCCACAGCGCCACGACCGGCGTGGCGGCGGTGTGTCCGTCCGCGCCGGTGAGCCACAGCCGCAGTGACTCCGCCGTGTCCTGGCGTCCGGTGAAGTCCGCGATGTCCGGTGGCAGATGGCACGGCACGGTCGTCGCGGGATCCGTGCACCCTCTATCCGCCTCGTCCCCGGCGGTTGCCGGGGCTTCGAGGTACGCGGCGCGTTCGTCCGCGCGGGCCGTCCCCTCCGGCCCGAGCAGCTCGCCGGCGAACGGGCCGTTCGCTTCGTCCCGCAGGATCGCCTCGTGCACCCGTCGCAGCGACCGGCCGGGTTCCACGCCGAGTTCCTCGCCGAGCACGGCCCGCGTCCGCTGGTAGACCCGTAACGCCTCGACCTGGCGCCCGGCCCGGCTCAGGGCCAGCATCAGACAGGCCTGCAGCCGCTCCCGGTACGGATGCGACTCGGCCATCTCGGTCAGGCCGGTGATCAGCTCCGCGTGGCGGCCGCGGGCCAGGTCGACGACGGCCAGCTCCTCGCAGGTCAGCAGCCGTTCCTCGTCCAGCCGCCGGGCCTCGTCGGCCACCGTCGCCACGTCCCCGATGTCGGCGTAGGCGGGCCCCCGCCACAGGCCGAGCGCACGCTCGAACAGCATGCCCGCCTTCGCCAGGTCCGCGTTCCTCCCGGCGGCCCGCCCCGCCGCCGCGAGCTCCCGGAATCGCAGCGCGTCCAGCTCCGGCGGCAGCACGGTGGCGGCGTAACCACCGGTGCAGTGGACGACGCGGTCGCGCTCGCCCAGCGCCTGCCGCAACCGCAGCACGTATATCTGAAGCGTCTTGTGCGCGCTGCGGGGCGGTGTGCTCCCCCACAGGGCCTCGATCAGCGCCGGCACCGCCACCGGCCTGCCCGGCGTACACAACAGAGCCGCCAGCACGCGTCGCAGCATCGCGGCACCCAGCGGGACGGGCACCCCGTCGCGGCTCACCCGAAGCGGCCCGAGAACGTCGAACTCGAACACCGTCACCCCTCGCGAGGCCGGTCACCGGCGCGAGCCTTCGATCAGCCGAGGTGCCCGCCGCCTCCTCCCCCGGCCATGCCCTCCCCCGGCGGCCCCCGTCGCATGGTCACCTTCTTCTCGCGTACGTGTGCGGGCGTGGCCGAGCATCGGAGACGCCGGTATACGCGTCGTATAGACCCTGGTGGCGCGGCCCGGGGAGCCGTTCGCGCCGGAGGCGGCAGGTGTCGATGACGCCGCACGCCTGCGTCAGATGGCGCAGGCGTGGTTGTCCCCCGTGCGAGCTACCCGCGAATGTCCACCGCGCGGTGACGATTCCCGACCGCCGAATCCCTAGCGTTCTCGGCGTAGCCGCGGCGCTCCGGCCGCGGGATTTCGCAGAGGAGTCGTCATGCGATTGTTGAAGCAGTTCGTGGCCGTCGCGCTGGTCGCCTTCGCCGGCAACCTGGGCGTGGGCGCAGTACAGGGGAACGCGTTTCTCACTCTGGTCCTCGGTGTCGCCACAGCCGTCCTCGCGGTGCTCGTGTACGCGTGGGCGGTGCGGTGGTCGGAGCGCCGCGCGCCGGTGGAGGTGGCAGGGAAAGGCGCCGCCTCCGCCGTCGGCCGGGGGATGCTGATCGGTGCCGGGGCGTTCACGGCCGTCATCGTGAACATCGCTCTCGTGGGCGGTTACCGGATCGAGGGCCTCGGCTCGGTGACGGGCGCGGTTGGGCTGCTCGGCTTCAGTGCCGCCGCCGCGGTGACGGAGGAGCTGCTGTTCCGCGGCATCCTGTTCCGGATCGTCGAGAAATGGACCGGCACGTGGATCGCGCTGGGACTGACCGGCCTGGTGTTCGGCCTGATGCACCTGGGCAACCAGAACGCCAACCTGTGGGGCGCGATCGCCATCGCGATCGAGGCCGGCGGCATGCTCGCCGCCGCCTACGCCGCGACCCGCACCCTGTGGTTGCCGATCGGCCTGCACTTCGCTTGGAACTTCGTCGAGGGCGGCGTCTTCAGCACCGAGGTCTCCGGCAACGGCGCGACGCAGGGGCTGCTGCATGGTGTGACGTCGGGTCCGGCCGTGCTCACCGGCGGCGAGTTCGGGCCGGAGGCGAGCATGTACGCGGTGGTGTTCGGCGCGCTGCTGACGATCGCCTTCATGTGGCTGGCCCGCCGTCGCGGCAACCTGGTTCCCCGTCGGCGCCGTGCCCGCGCCGGCGCGACCGCTACGCTCTCCCAGTGATCGATTTCCGGCGGGTCACGGACCTGTGGCGGCGATGCGACGTCACGGTCCGGGATCTTCCGCTCGCGCTGCTGCTGGCCGTCTCGTCGTTCCTGCCGGCGATGCACAACCACGGGACGCAGCTCGGCGACCTGCCGACCCGGCCCTTCGACGTGACGGCCGTCCTGGTGGCCGCCCTCGAGTGCCTCTCGCTGGTCGTCCGGCGACGATGGCCGGCCGTCTGTCTCACCCTGGGGTCGCTCGGCTTCGCCCTCGACCAACTCCTCGCCTACCACACGGCGGCGAGCACCGCACTGCCCATCGCGCTCATGAGCGGGGGCGCCCATCTGGAGCGTCACCGGCGCGTCGCCGTGGTCCTCCTCTCCTTGGCGTACGTGCCGCTGACGGTCGCCCTCGACCGGGACGGCTCGGTCGAGGGGCCGGAGGGATTCGTGACGTTCTACCTGGTGCTGGTCCTCGCGTGGCGCATCGGAGCCTGGCTGCGCTCCACCCGGGCCGCCGAGGCCGAGGGCCGCCGCCGCGTCGCCGAGGCCACCCGCACCGCCGAACGCACCCGCATCGCCCGCGAGCTTCACGACGTCGTGACCCACCACGTGACGGCGATGGTCGTGCAGGCCGAGGCGGCACGCTACCTGACCGCCGCGCCCGACCGCCTCGACGCGGCCCTGAGCGCCGTCACCGACACCGGCCGGCGGGCCATCTCCGATCTACGGCACCTGCTCGACCTGCTCAATCCCGATCACGACACCGACATCAGACTGCCGTCCGTCGGAGAGCTTCGCACGCTGGTGGAGCAGACGCGCCGGGCCGGGCAGCCGGTGGAGTTCACCGAGGAGGGCAAGCCGGCGGATTCGGCCGGCAGCGCCGAGTTCGTGGCCTATAGGGTCGTGCAGGAGTCCCTGACGAACGCGCTCAAATACGCCCATGGCAGCCACACCGAGGTCCGCGTGCGCTATGGCGAGAAGGAGATCCTCGTGGAGGTCAGCACCGACGGTCCCGGCTCGCGGGCCGGCTCGCCCGGCGGGAGCGGGCGGGGCCTCGCCGGGCTCCGCGAGCGGGTCGACGCGCTGGGCGGCGAGTTCACCGCCGACCGGCGGGCGGGCGGCGCCTTCGTCGTGCGGGCCCGCATCCCCGCGGGGAGCCCGGCGTGAACGCGCCGGTCCGGGTCCTGGTCTGCGACGACCAGGCGCTGATCCGCACCGGGTTCGCGACGATCATCGATGCGCAGCCCGACCTCGAGGTGGTGGGCGAGTGCGGGGACGGTCGCACCGCGGTCGACCTCGCTCGCCGGCTGAACCCGGACATCGTGGTGATGGACGTGCGCATGCCGGTGCTCGACGGCATCGGGGCGACCCGCCTGCTGGCCGGCGCCGGGGTGGAGCATCCCGTCAAGGTGCTCGTGGTGACGACGTTCAACCTGGACGAGTACGTGTACGAGGCGCTGCGCGCGGGGGCGAGCGGGTTCCTGCTCAAGGACGCCCCACCGGCGCAACTGCTGCACGGCATCCGCACCGTCGCGACGGGTGCCGCGCTGCTGGCGCCCGAGGTGACGCGGCAGCTCGTCGGCAGGTACGCGGCGCGGATCCGGCCCGCCGAGGGCACGCCGGACGACGTCGCGCTGACCCCGCGCGAGCTGGAGGTGCTGCGCCTCATCGCCGACGGCCTGTCCAACAGCGAGATCGCCGCGACGTTGGTCATCAGCCAGGAGACCGTCAAGACGTACGTGTCGCGCATCCTCACCAAGCTCGGCCTGCGTGACCGCGTGCAGGCCGTGGTCTACGCCTACCGCAGGGGCCTGGTGACCTGAGACCGGCAGACCAGGCCCTACCGCTCCTGCGGGCGCAGGCGGACCCGGCGCAGCGGTTCAGCCGGGGGTCAGGTCCTGGACGCCGACCACACGCAGCAGCTCCAGCCGCTCGTAGGACTCGCTGCCCGGGCGGGCGGTGTAGGCGACCAGCCGCTGGTCGTGCTCCGGGCTCAGCAGCACCTCGCAGTCCAGTTCCAGCAGGCCGACGACCGGATGCAGGAAGCGCTTGACGTCGGAGCGGCGCACGGCCACGTCGTGGGTGTCCCACAGCGCCGAGAACTCCTCGCTGCGGGCGCGGAGCCTGCGTACGAGCCCTGCCAGCCGCGCGTCGTCCGGGCGGCGGGCGAGTGTGGCGCGCAGGTCCGCCACCGCCACGCGGGCGGCGCGGTCACGGTCCTCGGCCGGGAAGAGTTCCCGCGCGGACGGGTCCGTGAAGTAGCGCCAGGCGACGTTGTGCTCCGCCTCGGGGCGGGCGGACGCGTCACCGTGCAGCGCTTTGGCCATCGCGTTCTGCGCGAGGATGTCGCCGCGGTCGCTCACCACCTGGGCGGGGATGTCCGTCAGCCGGTCGAGGACGAGCAGCAGGCCGGGACGGACGTGCTCCGTGGCCGGCCGGTCCCGCGGCGGCTCCTCGCCGGCGAGATGGAAGAGGTGGTCCCGTTCGTCGCCGGTCAGCCGCAGCGCGCGGGCGACGGCGGCGAGCATCTGGCGCGACGGGCGCGAACCCCTGGCCTGCTCCAGCCGCGTGTAGTGGTCGGTGGACATGCCCGCCAGCTGCGCCACCTCCTCGCGGCGCAGTCCGGGGGTGCGCCGCCGCGCCCCCTGCGACAGCCCCACGTCGGCAGGGGCGAGCCGGGCGCGGCAGTGGCGCAGGAAGTCGGCCATTTCGGTTCTGTCCACACTCCCACCATGCCCCGGGGACGCCGGACGCAGCCAGGGACCGCCCGTCCCCGGATGAGGACGTCTCTCCCGCCGACGCCCGCACCGCCGCACGCTGGGAGCCGGTGCGGCGGACCGGCGGCGCCCTCGCGGGGGCGACGAGACGAGCACCGGAGAGGTGCCGCGTGCCGCACGCGGCACCCGCAGGACGGCTCCATCCGGTTCGCCTGTGCCACGGATCACCCGGATCTTTGAAGGAAGGCATGGTTCGCATGCGGTACCGCACGCTCGGCCGGACCGGTATCAAGGTCAGCCCCTACGCGCTCGGCGCATTGATGTTCGCCACGTCCGTCGGCAACCCCGACCCCGGCGACTCGATCCGCATCATCCACAAGGCGCTGGACGCGGGGATCAACGTCGTCGACACCGCCGACGTCTACGGCGACTCCGAGGAGATCGTCGGCAGGGCACTCGAAGGGCGTCGTGACAGCGTCGTCCTCGCGACCAAGTTCAGCCGCCCGATGGGTGACGATCCCAACCAGCAGGGCGCCTCACGGCGCTGGATCACGACCGCGGTCGAGAACTCGCTGCGCCGCCTCCGTACCGACCACATCGACCTCTACCAGATCCACCGGCTGGACCCCGACACCGACGTCGAGGAGACGCTCTCCGCGCTCTCGGACCTGATCCACAGCGGGAAGGTCCGCGCGATCGGCTCGTCCGCGATGCCCGCCTCCGGCATCGTCGAAGCCCAGTGGGTCGCCGAGCGGCGCGGCCTGGAACGGTTCCGCACCGAGCAGCCGCCCTACTCGCTCCTCAACCGCGGCATCGAGAGAGAGGTCCTGCCGCTCGCGCAGCGCTACGGAATGGGCACGCTCGTGTGGGCCCCGCTCGCGCAGGGGCTGCTCACCGGGCGCGTCCGCAAGGGGCAGCGCAACGACCTGCGCCGCGCCGGCTTCTTCAGGCACCTCAACGACGAGCACCGTCTCGACGCCGTCGAACGGTTCACCTCGCTCGCCCAGGAGGCGGGTCTGCCGCTGACCCACCTCGCCATGGCGTTCGCCATCGCTCATCCCGGCGTGACCAGCGCGATCGTCGGGCCGCGCACGATGAACCATCTCGACGACCTGCTCGCCGGCGTCGACGTCGCGCTCACCGACGACATCCTCGACCGGATCGACGAGATCGTCCCGCCCGGCACCGACGTCGGCACACTCGACCAGGCCTACGTGCCGCCTGCTCTCCAGCAGACGAGCCTGCGCCGCCGCCCCGTCGGCGAACGCACCGCCGCCTGACACCGCCTGAGTACCTTGCGGGAGATCCCCAGGCCGGCCTGGATGTGGCCGAAGCGGCACATCCCGGCCCACACGTCGCGCAGGATCAGCGGCGACCAGGGCTCGCCGATCACGTCCAAGGTGCGCGCGATGGAACACGCCACCTCCCCGAACCGCGTTCGTCGCATGGCAGCGACCCAGCAAGTGGGGTTCCCTTAAGGAACCTCAGATGCTACCTTTCTCAGCGTCTCTTGAAGAAACCTCGAAAGGGATCCGATGACATTCATAAGGCGCTTCGACCACGTCGGCATCACCGTCGCCGACCTCGATGCCGTGACGGCGTTCTTCGTCAGCCTCGGTCTGGAGGCCGATCGGAAGATGGCCGTCGAAGGCGAGTTCCTGGACACGGTGATCGGCATGACCGGCGCCCGCACCGAGATCGTCATGCTGCGAGCGCCCGGCGGAGGTACGACGCTGGAGCTCTCGAGCTTCACGCGGCCGGACCACCTCTCGGGTTCACCTGCCGCGCCGGCCAACGAGCTGGGCCTGCGCAACGTCGCCTTCGAGGTGCACGACCTTCAAGCCGCAGTCGAGCACGCCGCAGCCGACGGCTACGGCCTGGTGGGAGGCATCGGCGAATACGAAGGCGTGTGGCGGATGGCCTACGTCCGCGGGCCCGAAGGAATCATCGTCTCCTTGGCCGAGCGCATCGAGAAGTAAGGAGACATCATGAGCACGACCGTGACCGACGAACAGATTCGGGCTCTGGCCGCGACCGCGAAGCCCTACAGCCTGGCGCTCCTTCAGTGGGGGCCGATGCGGACCATGGACGGCGCGGACGCAATCGAACTCGAACACCAGCGACGCATGGTCTCGCTACGCGCTGAGGGGGTGATCGCGATCCTGTGCCCGGTCGCCTCCGACACCGTGGCCGGCGTCGCGATCATGACCGTGCCGGCCGAAGAAGCCGCGGAGATCATGGCCGGGGACCCCTGCGTTCGAGCCGGAATGATGCGCTGCGAGGTTCACCCGTGCCACGGCTTCCCCGGAGACGCCCTCCCCGTATAAGCGATCCCGGTCAGGGCAATCAGCGTCTATGCGGCGTACATCTCGCGGCAGGTGGACCGTGGTAACGCCCGCGGTGCGGTGATGCCCACGTTGAAGGTCGTCCTACAGGGTTGTTAGCTTGCGCGCATGTCAGATCTAGGACATGTGGCCTGGCCGCCTGAGCTGATCCGGACCGAACGGCTCGTGCTCCGTGAGCCCAAGGCGCGGGACCGTGCAACGTTCATCGAGTTGCTCGCCTCGCCAGAGGTGCACACCTACCTCGGCGGTCCCCGCCCGCGTGACGAGCTTGAGCGCGAGATGCCCGAGGTGCCCGAGCGATGGCCCGGGAGTTTCGTCGTCGAGCTCGACGGGGCGATGATCGGCCAGATCCTGCTCAGGAGAGCAGCCGGGCACCGTCGCCCGGCTGCTGTGGGGAAGGCTGATCTCGGTTACCTGTTCCTGCCGAAGGCCTGGGGGCAGGGGTACGCCGCCGAGGCGTGCGCGGCTGCACTCGACTGGTTTGACGGCGCCCTTCCCGGCGAGCCGGTGGTGCTCACCACCCAGAGCGCCAACGTCGGCTCGATGCGCCTCGCGGGGAAGCTGGGGTTCATCGAGGTCGAGCGGTTCCATGCCTGGGACGCCGAGCAGTGGCTCGGCCTGCGGCCCCCGGCCACGTGATGGGGCTACGCAATTCCGGCTCTGACGCTTTCACCGCATGCTGAAGCGACGGAAGGGACATCAACGCGCGTAAACGCCCTCTGACATCCGGATCACCGTCCGAGGAAAGGACACCGACACGATGACGCACCCCGGCGATTACGGCCTGCCCGGTTCGCTGAACCGAGTGCTGGCCGACGTGGCAGCGGAACGAGCCGGGCAGGACGCGATGTGGGGCATACAGGAACACCCCGACGGCACCGGGCCCGCGTACGCGGCCCAGGCCGACCTCGCCAAACGGGCCGTGACCGACTCCGCCGCCGAAGGCCGGCTGACCTGGCGGCACATCCTGCACGAAGAGGTGCTCGAAGCGTTCGCCGAGGACGACGCCGACCGCCTGCGCGCCGAGCTGATCCAGGTCGCCGCGGTCGCGGTCAAGTGGGTCCAGGACCTCGACAGACGCGCCGTATCGCCCGGCGGGCCTCAAACCGCGACGGCATAACCAGCTGCGGAGGCGAGAGCTCGGCACGCCGCGGGCGTGTCCGGGCAGATCGTCATGCTCCCGGTCTCGGGATGGCGAATCGATTCGAGACACGTTTGTGAGCTGGAAGTTCGACATCTAACCCGAAGAATCTCCTCAGGTGTAGGTGTTCCGACACATGTCCTTCATACGGGGGACACATGTGATTGACATGCCTTCCCGCCTAAATCTACCCTGTCTGCGAATCGATTCGATTGTGTCGCCTGCGTTGAGACCGCCCTTTCGCTTCACCCGACCGCCAGACGGCAACACCACAGGTTCCAGGGACAGCGCCACGGCTCGTCCCGCGATCCCCCACCCCCCGTCGAAGGAGTCATGAGTGAACATCCCCTTCAGTTGGCGGCATAGTCGCCGCCGCGGTCTGGCCGCCCTCTTCTCCGCCGCGGCGCTCGTCGCCGCGTCCGTCGTCGCGACCGCCGCGCCGGCCCAGGCCGCCGACGAGTCCATCACCATCAACTTCTCGGTCGCGGGCGGTTCCCCGACCTACCGAGCGTCGGGGTGGATCTACGGCATGACCGAGAACGCCGCCGCGCCCCCGGACAACTACTTCACCGACGTGAAGTTCCGGTACATGCGCGCCGGCGGCGCCCAGCTCGACAGCCCCGGCGGCTGGGTGTCGGGCAAGTACGACCGCCGATGGAACGCCACCCGCGCCCAGCTGCTGCGCACCCGGGCGCTGGGTGGCGAGTTCGTCCTGCTCGTCCATGATCTGTGGGGTGCCGACGGCTACCCGATCTCGCGCTTCCCCGGCGACAACGGCAACTGGGCCGACTACGACAGCTTCCTCACCCGCCTGATCGACGACGTACGGGCCACGGGCGCCCCGGTCCAGTGGGACCTGTGGAACGAGCCCAACATCACCCTGTTCTGGAACCGCCCCCAGTCGCAGTACTTCGAGATGTGGAAACGCGCCTACCAGCGCATCCGCGCCGCATTCCCCTCCCACCTGATCGTGGGCCCCAGCTTCGCGGGCGTGCCGTCCACCAGCGGCTGGTGGACGCAGTACCTCGACTACGTCAAGGCCAACAACGTCGTCCCCGACATCGTCAGCTGGCACTCCCTGCCCGGCGACCCGGTGGCGAACGTCGCAACGGCCGACACCACGCTGAACTCCCGGGGCATCGCCCACCCGCGCCCCTACCAGATCAACGAATACGGCGCCTCCAACGAGCAGAACCCCGCCGACGGCGCCTGGTACATCGCCAGGCTGGAGCGGGCCGGCGCCGACGGCCTGCGCGCCAACTGGGCCGGAGGGAGCAACCTGCACAACGACCTGGCCAACCTCCTCGTCCACAACTCCTCCGGGCAGTACCAGCCCAAGGGCGAATGGTGGGTCTACCGCTTCTACGGCTCCCAGACCGGACAGATCGCCTCGGTCACCCCCAGCTCCAACTACGACGCCTTCGCCACCAAGGCGAGCGGGAACGCGAAGATCCTCGTCGGGGGCGGCCGCACCACCGGCAACGTCGCCGTCAACCTGCAGCGTCTGGACACCACCAGCGGCATCGTCCAGAACAACCAGGTCCGCGTCCTCGTCGAGCGCATCCCCTACAACGGCGGCGGCGCGGTGCAGGGACCGGTCACCGTCCAGAACACCGTGGCGACCCTGTCCGGCAACGGCACCACGGTCAACCTTCCGCACACCGCCGTCGACGACACCTTCACCATCACACTCCTGCCGCCCTCGACCGGCGGAGGGTCGGCGTCGGCGTTGCGCAACGTCAACGCCGGCCGCTGCCTCGACGTGCCGAACCTGTCGCAGACGAACGGCACGCAGCTCCAGCTGTGGGACTGCAACGGCCAGACCAACCAGCAGTGGACGTACACCTCCTCGCGGCAACTGCAGGTGTACGGCAACAAGTGCCTCGACGCCGAGGCCGCCGGAACCGCGAACGGCACCAGGGCGATCATCTGGGACTGCAACGGCCAAGCCAACCAGCAGTGGAACGTCAACGCCGACGGCACCGTCACGGGCGTGCAGTCCGGCCTGTGCCTGGAGGCGAGCAACTTCGGCACCTCGAACGGCACGAAGGTCCAGCTGTGGTCCTGCACCGGCACGACCAGTCAGAAGTGGACGGGAAGCTGATCAGGTGACCGGCGACTCCGGCCCGCTTCACCCATGACCGCCACGCCGGTCGGACGCGCCTCACACGTCCGACCGGCGTCCGGCCTCGCGGCCCCACCGGCGTGATCGTCTCCGCCTGGAGTCGAATCGGTTCGCAGGAACGGAAATCGACAGACCGTGCACGTCACCGGGGTCGCGCGGACCGTCGTATGCGTCGCGGTCGTCATCCCATGCGCTCGATTCGACTTACGATGTGCATATCGGTCGGATCAGGTGAGGAGCGCCGGTGAATATCGGGGAGATCGCCAAGCGGTCGGGTGTGGCGCGCAGCACCGTCTCGTACGCCCTCAGCGGCAAGCGTCCCGTGTCGGAGGAGACCCGCCGGCGCATCCAGGCGGTCATCGACGAACTGGGCTACCGGCCCAACGCCGCCGCCAAGGCGCTCAAGGAAGGCAGGACCCACACCATCGGCCTGGTCATCCCTCCCGCCAGCCGGCGCCTGACCGACATGCAGCTCGGCTTCGTGGCCAGCGTCGTCGACGCCGCCGCACACGCCGACCTGGACGTCCTGTTGTCGCCGTCCGGGGGCGAGCACGACCGGTCGTTCGAGCGGGTGGTCGGCGGCAGACGCGTGGACGGCGTGATCGTCATGGAGATACGGCTGGAGGACGACCGGGTCACCCGCCTGCGGCAGGCCGGGCTGCCCTTCGTCGGCATCGGCCGCACCAGCCGCCCCGAGGAGATGTCCTGGGTGGACATCGACTACGAGAAGCTGATCGCCAACTGTGTGCATCACCTGGCCGACCTCGGCCATCGCCGCATCGCCCTGGTGAACCGCTCGGAGGAGCTGGTGGCGGCCGGATACGGTCCCGGCCACCGCGCCCAGGCCGGTTTCACTCACGCGATGGCGGAGCGTCGTCTCGACGGCGTGCAGACGTGCTGCGCCGACGACGCCCAATCGGGGGTGTCCTGCGTCGAGCGGCTCCTCGACGAGCACCCCGGCCTGACCGCGATCGCCACCATCAACGAGGCCGCCACCCCCGGGATGTATCACGCGCTCGCCCAGGCGGGCCTGGTCGTGCCCCGCGACTTCTCCATCGCGGGCGTCTCCGCACGGCACTGGGCGGAGAACCTGCACCCCCCGCTCACCGCCGCCGACGTCCCCGCGGATGAGCTCGGCGCACGGGCCGTCGAGATGCTCATCCGGCTGATCGCCGATCCCACCACCCCGCACGGCCATCTCCTGGTCGCGCCGCCCATCTCCCTGCGTGGCACGACCGGACCCGCCCGCGCCCGGGATCACCGTTCCTGACGGTTCGACGTAAGCCCGCGCCCGCCGCGCCGCCGCGGCGGTCCCCGCCGCCCGCCACCGGCCCCGGCAGGAGACGACCCTCCGGGCAGCCGGCCGGGAGACCGCACGGAACATGTCAGGGCCGAGGGCCGTTCGTTTCCTGGATCCGCACGCGGACTCCGGCCTTCAACTGGCGTTTCTTCCGATCCATCGGGTGAGATTTCGGCAACCCTGACAGAGCGGCTCTGCCGACTCATCGCCGCCGGATGGCTGTCGTGAAAGTTTCACCCCTGCACCCCGTGGCGATCGGGCCGTGCCCTCGTCGCAGCAGATGAGGCGTCCCGGCAGACCGGGGAGCCGGCCGGAGAGAGGCGGGAGCCTTGACGCCGGGTCGGCCGTCGTATTTGCTCCGCCGCACCACCACCTACGTCAGCGCAGAGAGAGGGCTCGCTCTGTAGAGAAGAATGTTAACGCTAACAAGATCCTGCCCGGATCCAGAATTCTCCGGATCAGGGCCCGGCCTCCGCGGCACAGGCCGAGCCCGGACCGCACGGACGACAGCCGCCTCTCCCCCGTTACACGGATCGGTCTGCGACGGCCCGCACGTCCACCACTGCATGTGAGCGATAACAGCACACGATCTGTCCCGCACTCTCCAGGAGCGTCTATGAAGATCGCATCCCTTTTGCGCCTGGTCGGCGCCGCAGTCACCCCCCGCACCCGGCCCGGCGGAAGTAGGCCGGAGTCTCGCCACAGGCCGGACCGGCCGCATCGCCTTCCGGCGATCGCAGGGCTGACCGTCCGTACGTGGAGACGGTGGTCGACCGCGGCGCTGCTGGCCGTGGTCATGGCGGTGACGGGCACGCTGGTGGGCACGGGGGTCGCCGTCGCGGAGTCGAACGGCGGGGTGCGGGTGATGCCGCTGGGCGACTCGATCACCGAGGGCACGCAGGTGCCCGGCGGCTACCGGATCGGGTTGTGGCAGCGCCTGGCCGCGGGCCGCTACACGATCGACTTCG
>NZ_VIRJ01000053.1:0-36612 GCF_006874435.1 Microbispora sp. KK1-11
GCAACCCCAGCGCCTGCGGATCACCCACCTCATCGGCCGTCACCAGCCACGGACCCAGCGGATTGAACGTCTCACACGACTTGCCCTTGTCCCACTGGCCCCCACGCTCGTTCTGAAACTCCCGCTCGGAGACGTCGTTGGCGACCGCATACCCCGCGATCACCCCCGCCGCCTCCTCCGGAGACGACAGATACCGGGCCGTACGACCCAGCACCACCGCCAGCTCGACCTCGTAATCGGTCTTCACACTGCCCCGCGGCACCAGCACCACATCATCCGGGCCCACCACCGTGTTGGACGCCTTCATGAACACCACCGGCTCAGCCGGAACCGCCGCCCCCGTCTCCTCCGCATGATCGGAATAGTTCAACCCGATACACACCACCTTGCCCGGCCGCGCGACCGGCGCGCCCACCCGCTCAAACGGCCCCACCTCCGGCAACCGCCCCTCCGCCACAGCCGACCGCACCCGCTCCACACCACCCCCAGACAAGAACGCACCGTCGATGTCGGCCGTCAACGACGACACATCCAACACCCGCCCATCCGGCGCGAGCACGCAGGGCCGCTCCGCACCCACCGGACCCACCCGCAACAGCTTCACGATCTTGGCCTCTCCGCTGGTTCACAGGGCCGTATGCCGTGCCGAGCCTGTCAGATTCATCGGGTTGAAGTAAAGCCTTTGATTGGATATCGGCCGATTGTCTTGACCTTCTCCCGACCGGACCCTACTGTTCCAATCACATTCATCGGATCAATTGGAGTTCGCCCATGCCGACGATCACCTCTGTGAACGTGATCGACATCAGGTTCCCGACCTCCGCGACGCTCGACGGCTCGGACGCCATGAACCCGGACGGCGACTACTCCGCGGCGTACGTGGTGCTGGAAACCGACGACGGCGACCTGGCGGGGCACGGTCTGACGTTCACGATCGGGCGGGGCAACGACCTGTGTGTGGCCGCCGCCAGGCAGATCGGGGCGCGGCTGGCCGGACGCGACGTGGACGAGCTGGCCGGCGACCTCGGCGGTCTCTACCGAGAGATCATGGCCGACAGCCAGATGCGCTGGCTCGGGCCGGAGAAGGGCGTGGTGCACCTGTCCGCCGCAGGTGTTCTCAACGCGGCGTGGGACCTGGCGGCCCGCCGGGCCGGCAAACCCCTGTGGCGCTTCGTGGCCGACATGACGCCCGAGGAGCTGGTCGCGGCCTGCGACTTCCGTTACCTGTCCGACGTGCTGACCCCCGCCGAGGCCGTCGGGATGCTGGCCCGGCTCGCCCCCACGCGCGAGGAGCGGATCGCCGAGCTGGCCGAGCACGGCTATCCGGCGTACACGACCTCTCCGGGCTGGCTGGGCTACGACGACGACAAGCTGCGCCGTCTGTGCCGCCAGGCCGTCGCCGAGGGCTGGACACACGTGAAGCTCAAGGTCGGCGCCAATGTGGAGGACGACGCCCGCCGGCTGTCGATCGCCCGGGAGGAACTCGGCGACCGTACGCTGATGATCGACGCCAACCAGGTGTGGGACGTGCCCCAGGCCATCGAGTGGGTCAACCGGCTCGCGGCGTACGAGCCGCTGTGGATCGAGGAGCCGACCAGCCCCGACGACGTCCTCGGCCACGCGGCCATCCGCAAGGCGATCGCCCCCGTGGGTGTCGCCACCGGCGAGCACTGCCACAACAGGGTGATGTTCAAGCAGCTCCTGCAGGCCGGGGCGATCGACTTCTGCCAGATCGACTCCTGCCGGCTCGCGTCGGTCAACGAGATCGTGCCGGTGCTGCTCATGGCCGCCAAGTTCGGCGTGCCCGTCTGCCCCCACGCCGGCGGCGTCGGCCTGTGCGAGCTGGTCCAGCACATGGCCGTGGTCGACTACGTGTGCGTGAGCGGCAGCCTGGAGGGCCGCGTCCTGGAGTACGTCGACCACCTGCACGAGCACTTCACCGACCCCGTCCGCATCGAGCGCGGTCGCTACCTGCTGCCTGAAAAGCCCGGTTACAGCGCTCGTATGCACTCCGAGTCGATCGAGGCGTACCGCTACCCTGATGGTCACCAATGGGGAGGCTGACGTGGGCGTCATCGAGACTGCGATCGACACGATCAAGCAGATGATCATCGATGGGGAGCTGCGCCCGGGGCAGAAGCTCCCCGTCGAGAAGAATCTGGCCGAACAGCTCGGTGTCGCCCGCAACACGCTGCGCGAGGCCGTGCGCGCGCTGGTCGCCATGCGGGTCCTGCAGACGCGGCAGGGCGACGGCACCTACGTCACCAGCCTCTCTCCCGACCTGCTGCTCGACGGGATGAGCTTCGTCGCCGACATTCACCTGGACGCCGGGGCGGGGGAGTTCCTGCACGTGCGCAGGATTCTGGAGGCGGAGGCGACGGCGCTGGCGGCCACGCGCATCCCGGACGCCGACCTCGTCCGCCTGGGCGATCTGCTCGACGAGGCCGAGACGGTCGCCGCCTGCGATCCCGTCGACCACGAGAAACTGATCGCTCTCGACCAGGACTTCCACGCCCTCATCGCCTCCCATTGCGGCAACGCCGTCCTCGCCGCCGTCATCCAGAACATGTCGGGCCGCACCGTACGAGCCCGCATCTGGCGGGGCATGAGCGACCCCGAGGCCGTTCACCGCACCCTCCGGGAGCACCGGGCCGTCCATCGGGCTCTGCTGGCGCGGGACTGCGAACGGGCCAGGCTCCACGCCGCCCTGCACGTCCTCGGCGTCGAGGAGAGCCTCACCGGCTCGCGTGCCTTCGCAGGTGAGGCCGCTCATGGCTGACGGTCCCGCGTCCGAGGAAGTGAGGACGGCGGACGCCGGCCGGGCGGGCGCGGCGGGTGCTGCGGGCGCGGCGAGCGACGCGATGGACCGGCTGACGGCCCGGGTGCGCCGTGAGGAGGCGGTCGTCGTCGCCTACTCCGGCGGCGCCGACTCCGCGTTGCTCGCCTTCGCCGCCGCGAGGGCGCTCGGCAGACGTGCACTGGCCGTCACCGCTGTCTCCCCGAGTCTGGCCGCCTCCGAGCGGGCCGCGGCCCGCGACTTCGCGCGAGCCCACGGCCTGGCCCATGTGGAGGTGTGCACGGACGAGGCCGACAGGCCCGAGTACGCCGCCAACGGCGCCGACCGCTGCTACCACTGCAAGTCGGCGCTGTTCGACGCGCTGACGCCGCTGGCGGCCGCCATGGGGGCCCGGATCGCGCTCGGCACCAACCTCGACGACCTCGGCGACCATCGCCCCGGGCAGCGGGCCGCGGCCGAGCGCGGGGCCATCGCGCCTCTGGTGGATGCCGGGCTCACCAAGGCGGACGTCCGCGCGGTCAGCCGCGAGCTCGGCCTGGTCACCGCGGACAAGCCCGCCGCGCCCTGCCTGGCCTCGCGGGTGAGCTACGGCGACCCGGTCACGCCGGAGGTCCTGCGCAGGATCGAGACCGCCGAGGGCGCGCTGCGCGATCTCGGCTTCCGGGTGTGCCGGGTGCGCGCCCACGCCGGCGGCACACTCGCCAGGGTCGAGGTCCCGGCCACCGAGATCCCGCGGGCGTGCGAGCTGCGCGAGCGCGTCGACGCCGCGGTCCGCGGCGCCGGCTTCACCTTCTGCTCGCTGGACCTGTCCGGCTTCGCGTCCGGGCGCCTCAACGCGCTGCTGCCGCTGCTCCCCTCGTGACGCGCTCCCTGCCCGGACCGGAAGGGGCCTGAACCGGAGGGCCGGGTGATCCCCGCCTCCGGTCGACGCGGGAATCATCCGGCCGTTTCGCATCTGACACCCCCTGGACCCGTACGCGGCGGCGAGCGGGGGAGACCGGCGCGGATCGGCCTCCCCTTCTCGTCATTCCTGTGACTTGCCGCCGGTGAGGCGGGAGATCGCGAGCGCGGTGAGGATGATCGCCCCGTTGAGCGCCTGGATCCACTGCGCGGGGACGCCCGCGAGGGTGAGGACGTTCTGGATCATGTAGAGCAGCAGGATGCCGGTGAACGCGCCGAACACGGTGCCCTTGCCGCCGTTGAGGCTGACTCCGCCGATGACGGCGGCGGCGAACACCGTGAAGATCGCGCCGTCACCCTGAGCGGCGGCCACCGAGGCGAGCCGGCCCGTCAGCAGGAGACCGCCGATCGCGGCCAGCAGGCTCGCGGAGATCAGCACGATCCACAGCACCCTGTCGGTGCGGATCCCGGCCGCCTTGGCGGCGTCGACGTTCCCGCCGATCGCGTAGAGCGCCCTGCCGAACCGGGTGAACCCCATGACCACAATGCCGGCGGCGAACAGCAGCAGGCATATCCAGATGGACGCGGGCACGCCGAGCCACATGGCCGAGCCGAAGTAGGTCATCGATTCCGGCAGGTTGAAGAAGGTCTGCCCGCCGGAGATGCCCGTGAGGAGGCCGCGCAGCACGATGAGCATGCCCAGGGTGACGATGAATCCGTTGAGCCCGAAGCGGACGATGAACAGCGCGTTCACCGCCCCGATCAGCACCCCCACCGCGAGGGTGACGGGGATTCCCCAGGCGCCGGGCAGCAGCCCGAGCCCGGGTCCCGTACCGGCGGCGACCGTCAGCCACGCGGCGACGCCGGGGGCCAGCCCGAAGGTCGACTCGAGCGACAGGTCCATCCTGCCGGCGATCAGCACGAGCGTCTGCGCCAGGACGAGCAGCGAGATCTCCGACATGGTCTGCAGGATGTTGATCAGGTTGTCGCTCTGCAGGAAGATCGGGTTGACGATCTGCCCGACGATCGCGATCACGATGATCGCGGGAACGAGCGCGAAGTCGCGCAGCCGCGCCAGGGGGATCGCCGGGCGGCGCCTTCCCGCCTCCTCCGGCGCCGGCGGGCTCGGCGGGTGTCCCGTCGTGGCGGGAGCGGTGGTGCTGTCAGGCATCGAGGTCGACTCCTTCCATGGCGGCCACCATCTCGTGGTCGTGCCAGCCGGCGGTCAGTTCCGCGACGACGCGGCCGTGGAACATCACGAGCACCCGGTTGCACAGCCGCAGGTCGTCAAGTTCATCGGAGGCGATCACGACGCCGGTTCCGTTGTCGGCGATCTCCTCGACCTTGCCGAGCAGGAACTCCTTCGACCGGACGTCGACTCCGGCGGTCGGCGTGATCAGTACGAGCAGGCGAGGGTCGCTGGCCAGGGCGCGGGCCATCACGACCTTCTGCTGGTTGCCGCCGGACAGCCCGGAAACGGGGAGTTCCGGGCCGGGTGTCTTGATCGCGAGATTCGTGATCATCTCGCGGGCCAGCGCGTCCTTGCGCCGGCCGCTGACGAAGCCCGCCTGACCGAGCCGCTCGGGCACGGTCATCGTGGTGTTGTCGGCGATGGACATCAGAGGGACGAGTCCCTGGTGGTGGCGGTCGCGGGGCACGAAGCCCACCCCGGCGGCCAGCGACTCCGGCACACTCCCGGGCCGCGGACGGCTCCCGGCCACCTCCAGGGTTCCGTCCTTGGGAGCGCGCAGCCCGGCGACGGTCTCGGCGAGCTCGGTCTTCCCGCTGCCGCCCAGGCCCGCCAGCCCCACGATCTCCCCGGCCCGGACCCGGAGGTCGACGTCCTGGTAGACGTCGCCGTCGCTCAGGCCCCGGACGTCGAGGACCACCGGGGCCTCCTCCGGGACCGGCGGGCGGACGGCGTGCTCCCGCAGCCCCGCGGCCTCACCGGTCATCGCCGCCACCAGCTCGCCCTGCGGCAGGTCCGCCACCGGCGCGGTGAGGATGTGCCTGGCGTCCCGGAACACCGTGACCATGTCGCAGATCTCATAGATCTCCTGGAGGTGATGACTGATGAACAGGAAGGTGACTCCCTGCTCGCGCATCGCCCGCATCCGCTCGAAGAGCCGGGAGATCGCCGCGCCATCCAGCTGGGCGGTGGGCTCGTCCAGGATGATGAACCTCGCGCCGAACGACAGCGCGCGGGCGATCTCCACGAACTGCCGCTGCTCCACGCCGAGCTCCCGGGCCGGCCGGCGGACGTCGACGTCCACCGACCACGCCTCCAGCAGGTCGGCCGCCTTCCGCCACAGGCCCTTCCAGCCGACCAGCCCCAGCCGGTTGCGGTCGTGCCGGTTCAGGTAGAGGTTCTCCGCCACGGTCAGCTCAGGGATGATCGTGGACTTCTGATAGACGCAGGCGACCCGTTCCCGCCAGGCGTCACGGTCCGACAGCCGCGGTGCGGGGGACCCGGCGAAGCGGACCTCGCCCTCGTCCGGCGCCTGCAGCCCCGTCAGGATGGAGACCAGGGTCGACTTCCCCGCACCGTTGCGCCCGACCAGCGCGTGGGTCTCCCCGGGCCTGATCGTTATGCGGGCACGATCCAGCGCCGTCGTCTCGCCGTACCTCTTGGTGATGCGTTCCGCCTCGGCGACGGGCGGGTCCGCATGGACCGGCCCGCTGTCACGGGCGGGTGGAGGGCTCGCGGGCCCTCCCGCGAACTCTTCCATGACCACGCCCTCTCAGCTCAGGTTGTTGCCCCACAGCGACTTGTCGTCGTGCTTCACGCTGGGGATCCCGCCGTATGTGCCGCCGTCGGCGGTGACGAGCGGCGCGGACAGCTGGTCCTCCAGCAGCCCGGGCCGCACCTGGATGATGGTGCTGTCGTGATCGGTCTTGCCCGGCTGGAAGGTCTTGCCCTCGATCGCGGCCTGGGCGTACGACAGCGCCCACTTGGCGTACAGGTCCGCGGGCTGGGAGACGGTGGCGTCGATGTTCCCGGCGGCGATGTCCTTGAGCTCCTGCGGGATGCCGTCGTTGGAGACGACGAAGACGTGCTTGGAGTCGCCCGGCGGCACCAGGAGGTCGCGCTGCTTGAGCACCTGCAGCGTGCCGGCGAGGGCGAAGCTCGACTGCATGTAGACGCCCTTGATGTCCGGGTTGGCGGTGAGGCGCGTCGCCAGCTTCTGCGAGGCCACGGCACCGTCCCAGTTCGTCGCCTCGCCGAACACGGTGATGCCGGGGTAGTTCTGCTTCATGCAGTCGTTGAACGCCTCGGTGCGGTCCCGGCCGTTGATGGAGGCCAGGTCGCCCTCCAGCATGACCACCTTGCCCTTGCCGCCGAGCTTCACACCCAGGAACTTGCAGGCCTTCTCCCCGTACGCGCGGTTGTCGGCCCGGACGACCATGAAGGCGTTCCCCGTGTCGGGCCGGGTGTCCACCAGCACGGCGGGAATCTTCTTGCCCTCGAGCTGCTGCAGCGTGGGCGCCACCGCCGCGGTGTCCTGCGGCGCCATGACCACGCCCTTCACGCCCTGACCCACCAGGGTCTGCACGTTGGCGGTGAGCTTGGCGATGTCGTTCTGGGAGTTGGTGGTCTTGACCTCCGCACCCAGCTCGCCGGCGAACTTCGGCACGTAACTGATGTAGGAGTTCCAGAAGTCCGTATCGGAACGCGGGTAGTCGACGCCGATGACCGGCTTCGCCGCTGCGTCGTTCCCGCCGCCGGAGTTGTCGTTTCCCGTACCGCTGTTTCCGCCGCAGGCCGCGGCGAGGCACCCCGATATGGCTAAGGCCGCGGCGAGTGCGAACCGTCTGCGTTCCATCGTCTCTCCTTCTGAAGCACCACGGCTGCCATGCCGTCGCTGACCGCGCCACGCTCACGTGACGCCCGCGCCGCTGTGCGGGGCATGGGCGAGGTTCGCCGTGAGCGGGCTAATCACGACAGGACATGGGATGTCTTTCTATGCTCAAAACCGCTCCAGTGTCCAGACCTTGAGGAGGGATGGTGATATTCCGTTATTCGAGCGGCTCTTACGAGCAAGGGATCCGACGTATCGACCGGCCTCGCCGGGCCGGGAGGCCGAACACATCGCATGTCTGGCCCGGCTGAAGGCCTGGCACAACGAGTTCGTGCCAGGCAGCCCACGCCATGGCACCCGCATCGGCGAAGGTGCGGCTGGTTCTGAGGCCGTTCCCATGCGCCGCGAGGGACCGTGTGGAGGTCCGCTGTCCTGACATACCAAAATGCAGGTATGTCGTTGACCGAGCAGGCGATCGAACGCATCAGGCAGCTCATCAAGGACGGGACGCTGCCCCCGGGCGCCCGGCTGCCTCCAGAACAGGAGTTGGCCGCCGAACTGGGCCTGTCCCGCAACCTGCTCAGAGAGGCCGTCCGCTCCCTCGTCACCACACGCGTGCTGGAGGTACGCAGGGGCGACGGCACCTACGTCACGAGCCTTTCGCCGGAGTTGTTGCTCGAAGGAGTCGGCCTCGCCGTCGAGATGATGCGGGGCGACGACCTGCTCGAGATCACCGAGGTGCGGCGCCTGTTCGAGCCGGTGGCGACGGGTCTGGCCGCCGCCCGGATCACCGCCGACCAGCTCGCGGACGTCGAACGGCATCTCAACGCCATGATCGCGGCGCAGAACGACATCGAAGCGCTCAACCATCACGACGACGCCTTCCACCGGGCCGTTTTCGAGGCGACGGGCAACAAGTCCCTGTCCGCCCTGCTCGGCGGCATCGCCAGCCGGACCCTCCGGGCCCGTGTCTGGCGCGGGCTCGTCGAAGAGAACGCGGCCGGCCGCACGATCGCCGAGCACGCCGCCATCTACCGCGCACTCGCGGCCGGCGATGCCCCCCTCGCCCAGGCGGTCGCGCTCATGCACGTCAGCACCACGGAGACCTGGCTGCGGGAGAACCTCGGCCGTTCGCGGTCCGGCGCGGACCCGGATCGGGTGAGGTGATCACGGCGGGCGTCGCGCCCGTGCCCCGGCCTGTCACCCCACGCCGGCCCCACCCGGCCCGAGGTCAGTCGGCCAGGGGGTCGGACGGCACGTCGCCGTCGTCGGGCAACCGGTGCAGGGACTCCTCGACCCCGATGAGATGGTTGGCCATCCGGATGCGCGCCCGTTCGGGGTCGCGCGCCGCGAGCGCCGCCCAGATCGCCACGTGCTCGTCGTGAGTGCGCCGGTCCGCGCCCTCCTCGTGCAGGCTTCGCCACAGCCGGCTGCGGACGGTGCGCCTGGCGAACGCCTCGATCAGGCCGATCATGACCGGGTTGTCGGTGTGGGCGGCGATGATGCGGTGGAAGGCGATGTCGATCTCGATGAGACGCTCGTGGTCGTGGGGTGCCTGACCGACGATCCTGGCCGACTCGCCGAGCAGCTCCCTGGCCTGGCAGAGCGCCTCATCGGTGATCATGGTCGCGGCCAGCCGTGCCGCTTCGGACTCGAGCAGCCGCCTGACGGTGTACACGTGCCGCGGGTCGCCCTGGCCGTGCAGGTCGACGACGAAGCCCATCGGGGCCAGCAACTGCGTCGCGTCGAGGTTCGTGATGTACGTCCCGTCACCCTGCCGGGTGCTGACGATCCCGAGGATCGACAGCGCCGAGACCCCTTCACGCAATGCCCCGCGCGAGACGCCCAGCGACTCCGCGAGGTCCTTCTCGACGGGCAGGCGGTCGCCGGGCCGCAGGACGCCGTCGAGGATCATCCGCTTGATGCTGTCCACTACATCGTCTGTGCGTGACATGGCAGGTAGGTTTCCAGAGTCCGAGCGGAGCGGGGATTCCCACGTCACCACGGGCAGCCAGGGAGCGGATGCGGCCTGCCCGCACCTCGTCGTCGCCCGTGGTCGTCGGGGGATTGGTGCTGCTCTACGGATACAGGACGCGGACGCCTCCCGCTACTCGGCGGCGTGGCCTTCCCCGCCCAGGGGACAGGGACAGGCCAAAGGTTAGATGTTTCCGGGGGTCAGATGGCCAAGATGCCCGCCTTTCGGACGTTTCTATAAGAATCGTTGACCGATACATCAAATCTTTGTAGCTTTGCCATCACCCCCTACACAGCCTCGTCACGCAGCCGGTCCCGCCGAACCCCGCCAGTCTCCTCGATGTCGGGTTCGCAGCCCCATTGGCGCGGTGCCGGCCGTCGGCAAGGCCGCAGTGCGCTTGGAGAGCGAATGCCAGATCTGACGCGAAGGCAATTGATGAAGATCGGCACGGTCGGAGCCGGGGCTCTGATGCTGCCGATGCAATGGACAGCGGTCGCCCGAGCCGGATCGGTGGCACCCTCGGAGGTACGCGCCGCCAACGACATGGCGCTCTGGTACGACAAGGGCGCCGGCACGGACTGGCTCCGCGCCCTCCCCATCGGCAACGGCCGCCTCGGCGCCATGGTGTTCGGCAACGTCGACGCCGAGCGCCTGCAGCTCAACGAGGACACCGTCTGGGGCGGCGGGCCGTACGACCAGAGCAACACCAAGGGCCTGGCGGCGCTGCCGGAGATCCGGCGCCTGGTCTTCGCGGACCAGTGGAGCGAGGCCCAGACCCTGATCGACCAGAACATGCTGGGCAAGCCCGCGGGCCAGCTCGCCTACCAGACGGTCGGCAACATCAAGCTGACCTTCCCCGGCACCAGCGGGTTCACGGAGTACAACCGCCAGCTCGACCTCACCACCGCCGTCACGTCCGTCAACTACCTGCTGAACGGCGTACGGTACAAGCGCGAGGTGTTCGCCAGCGCACCCGACCAGGTCATCGTCGTGCGCCTGACCGCCGACAAGCCCGGCTCGATCACGTTCAGCGCGACGTTCGACAGCCCCCAGCGCACGACGCTCACCAGCCCGGACAGCACCACGGTGGGGCTCGACGGCGTCTCGGGCAACTTCGAGGGCATCACCGGCCAGGTCAAGTTCCTGGCGCTGGCCAAGGCCGTCGCCGAGGGCGGCACCGTCACCAGTTCCGGCGGAACGCTCCAAGTGTCCGCCGCCGACAGCGTGACGCTGCTGATCTCCATCGGCTCCAGCTACGTGAACTACAAGGACGTCAGCGGCGACTACCAGGGCATCGCGCAGCGGCACCTCGCCGCCGCCCAGGGCAAGGCCTACGACGCGCTGCGCAGCCGGCACGTGGCCGACTACCAGGACCTTTTCAAGCGGACGACGCTCGAACTGGACCGCACCGACGCGGCCGACCAGCCGACCGACGTCCGGATCACACAGCACGGGGCCGTCGACGACCCGCAGTTCTCCGCGCTGCTCTTCCAGTTCGGCCGCTACCTGCTGATCAGCTGCTCGCGTCCCGGGACCCAGCCGGCCAACCTGCAGGGCATCTGGAACGACTCACTGAGCCCGTCGTGGGACTCGAAGTACACCATCAACGCCAACCTGCCCATGAACTACTGGCCCGCCGACACCACGAACCTGTCGGAGTGCTACGAGCCGGTGTTCGGCATGATCCAGGACCTCACGGTGACCGGTGCCCGCACCGCCCAGGTGCAGTACGGCGCCGGCGGCTGGGTCACCCACCACAACACCGACGCGTGGCGGGCGACCTCGGTCGTCGACGGTGCGCTCTGGGGCATGTGGCAGACCGGCGGTGCGTGGCTGGCCACCATGATCTGGGACCACTACCTGTTCACCGGCGACGTCGAGTTCCTGAGGAAGAACTACCCGGCGATGAAGGGCGCCGCGCAGTTCTTCCTCGACACTCTCGTGGAGGAGCCGAAGCTCGGGTATCTGGTCACGAACCCGTCGAACTCGCCTGAGCTGCCGCACCATGCGAACGTCAGCGTGGCCGCCGGTCCCACCATGGACAACCAGATCCTGCGTGACCTGTTCGACGGCTGCGCGGAGGCCAGCGAGGTTCTCGGCGTGGACGCGAGCTTCCGGGCGCAGGTCCTGGCCGCCAAGGACCGGCTCCCTCCGATGAAGATCGGCTCACGCGGCAACATCCAGGAGTGGCTGTACGACTGGGTGGAGACCGAGCGGAATCACCGGCACATCTCGCACCTGTACGGCCTGCACCCCAGCCACCAGATCACCAAGCGCGGCACCCCGGAGCTGTACGACGCGGCGCGGCGGACGCTGGAACTGCGCGGCGACGACGGCACCGGCTGGTCGCTGGCCTGGAAGATCAACTACTGGGCGCGGATGGAGGAGGGCAAGCGGGCGCACGACCTGGTCCGCCTCCTCGTGACGCCGGCCAGGCTCGCCCCGAACATGTTCGACCTGCACCCTCCGTTCCAGATCGACGGCAACTTCGGCGCCACGTCCGGCATCGCCGAGATGCTGCTGCAGAGCCACACCGGCGAACTGCACGTGCTGCCGGCGCTCCCGGAGGCCTGGCGGAACGGAAAGGTGCAGGGCCTGCGGGGTCGCGGCGGCCACACCGTCGGCGCGGCCTGGAGCGACGGGCAGGCCGACGAATACCTCATCACGCCCGACCGCGACGGTGTCGTCAAGGTACGCGGCGGCATCTTCACCGGCCGCCACAAGATCGTCGACGTCGCCGGCGGCACGGTCAAGGTGGAGAAGACCGAGCCCGACGCCGTCAAGATCACGGCACAGGCCCGTCACACCTACCGGGCGTTCGCGCTGCAGAAGGTCTCGGTGACCGCGCCCGCCGAGGTCACACCGGGTCAGGAGGCGAAGGCCAAGGTCACCGTCAGGGCGGTCGAGGTGGCGCTGGCGTTGGCGACGGTGTCCCTCACGGCGCCGGAGGGGTGGACCGTCACCCCCAAGCAGGCCGACGTGGGGCCCCTGGCGCCGGACGCGAAGGCCACGGTGGAGTTCACCCTCACTCCCGCCACCGGCGCCACGTCCGGCACCGCGGTCCTCACCGCCGTGGTGAGCGGCACCGAGGCGGGCGAGAGCTGGACCGCGTCCGCGAAGGCCACGGTGCAGGTGTGGGGCGGCGGGGAGAAGCCGCTGGAGGAGCTGTTCAGCAACGTCGCCGTCACCGACGACACCAACACCAACCCCGGAAACTTCGACGGCAACGGCGCCAGCATCTCCGCCCAGGCGCTGGCGTCGGCCGGTGTCACCCCGGGGGCCACCGTCACCAAGAACGGGCTGAAGTTCACGTGGCCCAACGTCGCGGTGGGCACCCCCGACAACGCCATCGCCTCCGGGCAGTCCCTGAAGGTGACCGGCACCGGCAAGACGCTCGGCTTCCTGCTGACCGGCACCTACGGCGCGGTGTCCGGGCCGGCCACCGTCGTCTACAAGGACGGCACGAGGCAGACCTTCACCCTCAGCTCGCCCGACTGGTACGGCGCGCCGAGGCCGGAGGGCGACGCCGCCGTCGTGGCCCCCTACCAGAACCGGCCGAACAACCAGCGGCAGAACACCGCCGCCACCGTCTACTACGCGGGCGTGGCTCTGCAGAACAAGGAGATCTCCCGCGTCGACCTGCCCAACATCAGCGCGGGGGCGGCGAACGGGGTCGCGACGATGCACATCTTCGCCGTCGCGCTCGATTCCGTCACGCCGCCCTCGCCGGAGGTCAAGCTGACCGTCACCGCCGCCTCCCGCTGCATCGGCAGCTCGGCGTACGTGGCGGTCACGGCCGTCAACGACTCCGGCGTGCCGGCGACGATCACGCTGACCACCCCGTTCGGGTCCAAGACCGTGGCCGACGTGGCCCCGGGCAAGCAGGCCTACCAGTCCTTCAACACCCGCGCCGCCCAGATCGACGCCGGCACGGTCACCGTGAAGGCGACCGCCACGATCGACGGCAAGCAGGTCACCTCGTCCTACGACGTCGCTTACACCGCGGCCAGCTGCGGCTGAGCCGCTCACACCGCGATCAGCTCCGCTGACCGCACCGGGGCCGGCCGGCCGATCAGCCGACCGGCCCCGCCCCCCTAAATGGAGCGATCACATGAGAATCAACAGGACCACCCAGATACTCGCCGCGTCCGTGCTCGGCCTCGCGCTGGCCGGCGCCGGCGTGGCCGGTCCCGCGCTGGCAGACGACGACCCCGGCAACGGCAACGGCATCGACGTGTCAGTGAAGATCGAACCCACCACCACCCCCGGCCAGGTCTCCATGACCGTCGCCGACAACACCGGGGTGTCGCTGCAGGAGAACGGGTCCAACGCCACCGCCCGCCAGTTCGTCGGCACCCTGCCCACGGTCACGGTGTCCGACACCCGCCGTCCCGAGGACATCCCCGCCGGGGACTTCTGGGCGGTCGTCGGCCAGTCCAGTCAGTTCACCGCGACCGACAACCCCTCGGCCACCATCGGCCCGCAGTACCTGGGATGGAAGCCGCGCCTGCTGACCGACTCCACCACCGGCGCGGTGGCGGCCGGTGAACCGGTCTCCAGCGTCATCTCCGACGGCACCGGAGCCCCCACCGAGGGTCTGAAGGGCCAGGAACTGCTCGTCTCGACCGCCAACTCCGCCGACGAGATCGGCACCTGGCAGGTCAACGCCGACCTCGCCCTGCGCACTCCGGTCGACGTCGCCGCCGGCGAATACCACTCCACCCTGACGCTTTCGCTGTTCAACCAGTCCTGAACCCCAGGCGGGACACCACCTGAACCAGACGTGGCCGGGGGCGCGGCGTGGGACACCCACACCGCGCCCCCGGCGCGCGCATACCGGTAGCCGTCCGGTCGGCCACCCTCATGCGATGAAACTTTCAGACATCCCATTTCTCGGCCGAATCAGGGCTGGCGGCCGTGGGGACATGGGCTGTCTGCGACCGGCGCGAGACGGGTGACGGCACTGCCGACGCGGCATGCGCAAACGTGCGGATTCCTGCGTCTCGCCGACGTTTCCACTTGTCGCGCGGACGAGGCCCGGCTGTGCGGGATCGCGCCATGCGCACACCTGGCGGCGGGGGAGTGTGGACAGATCTCTCTGCCTGACGTACAACGACATCCAATGTCTCTGCGGTGACCGGCCGCCGCGGCCCAGGAAGGAAGGCGTACGAGGCGGTCACCCGAGCAGGGCCGGCGGGCTTGGCCTCGACGGCCGCGCACGCCCTGGAAAATCCCCCCGAGCGCGAGAGGTACCTCGCCATGTCCGCATCCTCGTTCCAGTTCAGCCGCCGGCAACTGCTCGCCACGGCCGCGGTCGCCACGGCCGCCGGCGTGCTGAAGGCCGGCCCCGCGTGGGCGAACGCCGGTCCGCAGAGTTACACCGCGAGCTGGTCGTCGGTGGACCAGCACCCGCCGGCCGCCGAGTGGTTCCAGGACGCGAAGTTCGGCATCTACTACCACTGGGGCGTGTTCAGCGTCCCGGCGTTCGCCAACGAGTGGTACCCGCGCAACATGTACAACAACGGGTCAAACGAGAACAATCACCACAAGAGCGTTTATGGTGACCCGTCGGTGTGGCCGTACCACAACTTCATCAACGGCGCCCGGGACAAGGCCGGCAACTGGGTGCAGTTCGCGCCCAAGCTGAAGTCGTCCGGCGGCAACTTCGACCCCGACGAGTGGGCGCAGCTGTTCGCCGACGCCGGCGCCAGGTTCGCCGGGCCGGTGGCCGAGCACCACGACGGCTACTCGATGTGGAACAGCCGCGTGAACGAGTGGAACTCGGTCGCCACCGGCCCCAGGCTCGACCTGTTGCGGCTGCACGCCGACGCCATCCGGGGCAAGGGCCTCAAGCTTCTGGTGGCAATGCACCACACCTACAACTTCACCGGCTTCTACCAGTGGGTGCCGGCCCAGTCGACGACCTCGCTGAAGAAGCTGTACGGCCAGCTCGGCTTCGCCGACGAGCAGCAGCTGTGGTACGACAAGCTCAAGGAGGTCATCGACGGCTACCAGCCCGACGTCATCTGGCAGGACTTCAACCTCAGCCGGCTCGACGAGTCCCGGCGGCTGGCCTTCCTGGCGTACTACTACAACCAGGCGGTCGCCTGGAACAAGGACGTCGTCGCGACCTACAAGGACGGGTTCAACACCAGGGGAGAGGTCTTCGACTACGAGCGCGGCGGTCCGGCCGCCATCCAGAACCCCTACTGGCTGACCGACGACAGCATCTCCAGCTCCAGCTGGTGCTACACCGTCGGCATCGGCTACTACTCGCTCAACGCCATGCTGCACTCGCTGATCGACCGGGTCAGCAAGAACGGCAACATGCTGCTGAACATCGCCCCGATGGCCGACGGCACCATCCCGTCCGGGCAGCGGTCGATCCTGCTGGGCATCGGGGACTACCTCAAGCGGTTCGGCGAGTCCATCTACGCCACCCGGGCCTGGGCGATCTACGGCGAGGGCCCCACCCAGATGGGCGGGGGTTCGTTCACCACGCCGCGGGCGGGCACCAACACCGACATCCGCTTCACCCGCAGCAAGGACAACACGGTGCTGTACGCCACCGTGCTGGGCTGGCCGGGCAGCACCCTGCACATCACGACCTTGGGCGCCAACCGGATCAATCTGAGCAACCTGGCCTCGGTGCAGCTCCTCGGCTCCTCGGCCGGTCAATACACCACTCTCCCCAACCGCACGCAGGACGGTTCCGGGCTGCACATCTCGATGCCCTCGTCCAACGCCCCGTTCAGCGCCCCGGCGTACGTGGTCAAGCTGACCTTCAACGGCCAGATCCCCGCCCTGGGCTCCGGCGGCACCCCCACCGGCTACGTGCGGATCGCCAACGTCGCCACCGGCCTGGTGCTGGACAGCGGCGGCAACGTGGCGTCGGGGTCGAACCTCAAGCAGTGGAACTGGGACGGCAGCACGAACCTCCAGTGGCAGCTGGTCGACCTGGGCGGCGGCTGGTATCGGATCGTCAACCGCACCAACGGCATGGTGGCCGACAGCTGGGGCAACACAGCCAACGGCGCCAACGCCAGGCAGTCGGCCTGGAACGGCGGCAACAACCAGCAGTGGCGCCTGAACGATCTCGGCAACGGCCGCTACCAGATCGTCAACCGCGGCACCGGGACGTCCCTCGACGGCATGGGCTACACCACCGCCGGCTCCGCCGTCGGCATGTGGACGCCCAACAACAGCACCAACAACCAATGGACCATCACCGGCGTCTGACCACGGCCCGCCGCGCGGCCCGGACAAGAGGACGCCTCCGCCCACGCTGACACGCGAGAAGTTCACCAGGCCAGGTCTCTGAGATCAGGGACCTGGCCGCCCGTTTTTCCACCGGCACCACCACCGACCGGCACTATGTCCGCGAGTCGATCGACCTGCTCGCCGTACGCCGTGGACGGCGATCGTCGCCCACGATGAAAAGGCCCTCCTTCCGGGTTCACGGTCACGCGTCCGGGTGGCGCAAGTGTTACCGCTACCACAGACAGCCGTCAAGGAAGGCTCCCTGCGGCCTGAATCTTCCGCGTCCGCCTGACATCTTCCCGCGGCCGTCGAAACGGGACTGACCTGGGGCTGAACGCGCTGGCGTGCCCTGGCGGGGCGTTCAGGCCGGAGACCGGGGCTTGACACCGTCAACGGCACGCTCTAGACCCTGATGTTACCGATAACTCCTACAGAGCGTCGCCGATCACGTGACGCCGAACGGCGGGAGCGTCGCTTCCGCGCGCCTCCGTCGTCTCCGCCTTCACGCCCCCCCAACGAGGAGAAGAACGATGCACGACTTACCCGTTCACCCGGCGGCCGGGCGGCGACGGTCGCCGGGCGCCGTCGCCCTGCGCCTACTCATGGGCCTGCTCACGGCGCTCGTCACCCTGGCGGCCACCGCGCTCACCTGGACGGCGCCGGCCTCCGCGGCCCCCGCGCCGCTGGTGAGCGCCGTCTCCGGCCGTTGCCTCGATGTGAAGGGCAACGTCGACACGCTCGGCACCGCGCTGGACATCTGGGACTGCAACGGTCAGGCCAACCAGGGCTTCGAGTTCACCTCCGCCGGCGAACTGCGCACCATGAACGGCACGCGGTGCGTGGACGCGTACAACAACCAGACCTCGCCCGGCACCCAGGTGATCATCTGGTCCTGCAACGGTCAGACCAACCAGAAGTGGCGGCAGAACTCCGACGGGTCGATCACGGGGACGCAGTCAGGCCTGTGCCTCGACGTGGACCACGCCGGCACCGTCAACGGCACCGCCGTCATCCTGTGGACCTGCAACGGGCAGAGCAACCAGAAGTGGAGCTCCACGACCGGCGGCGGCAGCGCCCTCGTGGTCGACGCGGGCAGCGTCGTGCGACCGGTCACCCGCGTCGGGTCGGGCACCCTCTACGGCCTGTCCGACGCGAACACCCCGCCGGTGTCGATCATGCAGCCGCTGAAGCTGCACCAGCTCCGGCAGCCGCCGCCGCTGCACGAGCACCGGCCGAACGGCTCCCCGGTCCCGATCGGCGACACGCTGAACATCTGGCGGAACGCCGCCGCCATCGGCGCCGTGATCACCGTCGACATGGCGGACAGCTTCGACGGCTTCCCCTACAACTGGACCAACTGGAACGACTGGTACAGCCGGATCGACAAGATGATCGCGGCGGCCAAGTCGGCGGGCGTCAGCAACATCGACGCCTGGGAGCCGTGGAACGAGCCGGACTGGACCTGGCCGTCGGCGTCGGGCGTCTCCTTCAACGACGGGTGGGTGCGCACCTACCAGCGGATCCGGCAAAGCGAGCCGGACAAGGCCATCATGGGGCCGAGCTACTCGTACTGGAACGTGAACGCGATGCGGTCCTTCCTCACCAACGCCAAGGCGACGAACACGGTGCCGCAGGTCGTGTCGTGGCATGAGCTGAGCGGATGGCAGCAGGTCACCGCCAACGTCCGGGCCTACCGGGCGCTGGAGCGCGAGCTCGGCATCTCGCCGCGGCCCATCTCCATCAACGAGTACGCCACGACCGGCGAGATCGACGTGCCGAGCAGCGTGAACCACTACGTCGCGCAGTTCGAGCGCGAGGGCGTGCGGGACGCCGAGCGGGCGTTCTGGTACGAGGCCGGCACGCTCAACGGCCTGCTGTACAACGGCCAGCCGACGGCGTCGTACTGGATGTACAAGTGGTACGCCGACCAGACCGGCAACGTCGTCAAGGTCACTCCGACCACGTACAACGACGGAGTGGCCGCCTACGACGGCAGGACGTTCAGCCTGGTCTTCGGCGGCCAGGCCGGCAACAACACGATCCGCGTCGACGGGCTCGGCGCGCTCGGCTCCTCGGTCACGGCGACCCTCGAGTACGTTCCGGGCTCGGGACGCAAGACGAACGTGGCGGCGGCGACCCGGGTGTGGTCGAACGCCTACAGCGTCACCAACGGAAGCGTCACGATCCCGATCGCCAACCAGGACGCCAACGGCGCTTACCGTCTGGTCCTGACACCCAGATGACACGCACGCAGGAGGCCGCCGGGCACCCGGCGACCTCCTCCCGTGCCTGTCAGCGGACGCCTGCTCCCGGACGCCTGCTCCCGGACGCCTTAGTCCCGGACCAGGTGGACCAGGGCGCTGGCGTAGTCGCCGGGAGCCAGAGCGGGGAACAGGCCGTGGGTGAGCAGGACGGCCCCGTGGTGGACCTCTCCCGTGGCCGTGTCGCGGTAGCGCGCGTCCGGGTCGAGGGCGCGCAGCGGGATCCCCGGGTCGGCGTGCCCGAACCGGCGGGCGCGGCGGTGGACGAGCACGGCGGCCTCGCCGCCGTCGGCGGCGAGGTACTGCACAGCCGACAGCTCGCCGTCCGGCGGCAGCAGGCGATACTGCCGGCCGTGCTGGACCAGTGGGCGGATCCGCTTGTAGTCGGCGACCAGTTCGGCCGCCCGGTTCACATCGGCCCGGCTCCACTCGGTCAGGGCGCCGCCGATCGCGAGCACCCCGGCCATGGCCACGTGGAAACGGAAGTCGAGGGGGATCTCCCGGCCGGTGTAGGGATTGGGGCTGTCGGTGACCCACGCGCCCATCACCCGGGCCGGGTAGAGCTGCGAGAAGCCGTGCTGGATGTCCAGCCGGTCGAGGGCGTCGGTGTTGTCGGAGGTCCACACCTGGTCGGTGCGCCGCAGGATGCCGAGGTCCACCCGGCCGCCACCGCTGCTGCACGATTCGATCCGCACGTGCGGGTGGGCGGCGCGCAGCCGGTCGAGCACGTCGTAGAGCGTGCGGACGTGGCCCAGCCACAGCCGATCGTCCGGGCCCGCCTCGGTGAACGGGCGGTTCATGTCCCACTTGAGGAAGTCGATGGCGTTCTTGGCCAGCAACTCGTCCAGCGTCCGGAACAGCCAGTCCCCGACCTCCGGCCGCGACAGGTCGAGCACGAGCTGGTTGCGGTGCTCGGTGCGAGCCCGGTGCGGCCGGTGGATCACCCAGTCGGGATGGGCGCGGTAGAGGTCGCTGTCGGGGTTGACCATCTCCGGCTCCACCCACAGCCCGAACCGCATGCCCAGCTCGTGCACCCGGTCGATCAGCGGCCCGAGCCCGTCGGGGAACCGGTGCGGGTTGGGATACCAGTCGCCGAGCCCCGCGGCGTCGTGGGTGCGGGCGCCGAACCAGCCGTCGTCCACCACGAACAGCTCCACGCCTATCCGGGCGGCCGACTCCGCCAGCCGGATCTGCCCGTCCAGTGAGACGTCGAAGCCCGTGGCCTCCCAGGAGTTGTAGAGCACCGGCCGGACCTCGCCCGCATGCGGCAGGACATGCCGGAGCTGGTGGTCGTGCCAGGCGCGGCTCGCCGCGCCGAAGCCGCCCTCGGTGTAGAGGCCCGCGCACACCGGCGTGACCAGCTCCTCGCCGGGGCCCAGCTCCCAGGTCACGGGGTCGTGCCCGAATCCCGCGGACAGCGTCACCCGCTCGGTGGGAAGACGCTGGGCGGTGAGCCGCCAGCTCCCGCTCCAGGCCAGCGCGCAGGAGTAGACGGCGCCGTGCTCCTCGCCCGCCGTGCCGTCGTCGATCATCGCCCAGGGGTTGGCCTGGTGGCTGGTCACCCCCCTGCGGCTGGTCAGGACGGTCTCGCCGTACGGCAGCTCGGCGCGGTGCAGGCGGGTCTCGGCGGCCCACTGACCGCGTACGGAGCTGAGCCGGTAGCCGTTCAGCCGGGGGAGTACCCAGGTGGCGGAGTCCGCCCGTGCGACGGTGACGGGCTCGCCCTCGTTGCGCAGGACCAGGTGGCGCTCGATCACGTCGTCGTACAGGCGGTAGTGGCATTCCAGGGCCAGCGGGTAATGACGGTCGGCGTACTCCAGCACCAGCTCCCGATCGGTGCGGCGTTGCCCGGTGAAGACGAGCTCCAGGTCGCGGGTGCCGTCGGCGAAGCGCACCTGCAGGCCGGCGTGTCCGTAGCACAGGCCCCCGGTCGCGACCAGGTCGAAGGAGCCCTCCAGCGGGTCCTCCACCGGCCGGAAGCCGGGCCGCGGCAGCCGCAGCAGCAGCGAGGCCGCCTGCTCCGGGGTGAGCCGGGGTCCCCAGTGCATGACGCGCGGCCGGTCGGCCTCGTCGAGGTGCAGTACGTAGGAGGAGGACGGCCCGGACAGCACCCACAGGCGGTGTTCGGAGTCGTGGTAGATCATCTCAGCCTTTCGACGACGGCGAAGGAGAAGGCGGCATGGCATGCGGGATCGCCCCGCCCGCATGGCGCGGCGGAGGGCTGTGGAGGCGTGGGAGGTCAGGCGGGCGCGGGGCCGCTGCTCTCCCGCACGATCAGTTCGGGCTCGCTCCAGGCCGGGACGGCCGGGGCGTTCTGGGGGTCCAGCCTGCGGTGCAGCAGGCCGAAGCAGGCCCGGCCGAGACCCTCGAAATCGAGCCGGACCGTGGTGAGCGAGGGGTTGAGGTAGGCCGAGGGCGGGGAGTCGTCGAAGCCGACCACGCTGAGGTCGCCGGGGATGTCCCGCCCGGCTTCGCGGGCGGCCCGCATGACGCCCAGCGCCAGGTCGTCGTTGCCGCACAGGATCGCGGTGACCGATCGGTCCGCGAGCAGGGAGCGTACGGCGAGGTAGCCGGATCGGGGGCTCCAGCCGCCGGGCAGCGGCTCGGGCAGCGGCCGGCCGGCGGCGCGCAGCGCGTCCTGCCAGCCCTGGGTGCGCTGCGGCAGCGCGCTGGTGGAGGAGGGGATGGCCACGTAGTGGACGGTCCGGTGCCCCAGGCCCAGCAGGTAGCGGGTCGCGTGCGCGGACGCCGCCCGGTCGTCCAGCCAGATCTGCCAGGGGTCGTCAGGCCCGTCGTCGGGCCGCCGCTCGACGGCCGCCGCGACCGGGACGTCCGCGGGCAGCGCCCGCAGCGCGCGCACGCCCGCGTCGTCGAAGGCGATCACCATGACCGCCTCCCCGGGCCGGTTCAGCCGCAGGGCGATGTCCGCCTGGCCGGAGTCCCGCTCCAGCACGCTGATGCCCACGGAGAACCCGGCCGTCCTGGCCGCCTCCTCCATGCCGCGCAGCGTGGCGGCGGCGCCGTACAGGGCGGTGTCGGAGGTGAGGACGGTGACCGAGCGGACCGGCCCTCCGGCCAGCGCCTGGGCCAGCCGGTTGGGCCGGTAGCCGAGCTCGGCGATGACCTGGAGGACCCTGGCCCGGGTCGCCTCGCTGACCCGGGCCTTGCCGTTGATGACGCGGCTCACGGTCTGCTGGGAGACACCGGCCACCCGGGCGACGTCCCAGATGCTCGCCGACCGTGGGCGGGGAGCGTCCTGGGCAGACATGTGACCGGTAACTTCCATGAGTCAGACCTTACTTGATGGCGGCGTTGGCCTCGGTGGTGATCTTCTGGGCGGCGTCCTGCGGCGACAGCTGGCCCAGCCAGACCTGGTTGAAGATGTCGAGCGCCTTGACGTTGTAGACGTCGGCCGCCTCGGTCAGCGGGTAGCCCATCGTGGTGCCCTCGGCCGCCTTCTTGAAGCCGCTGACGTCGACGCCCTTGGCCTTCCACGCGTCGGCGAAGACGTCGTTGAGCGAGGGGATGCCCGGCCAGACGGCGCCCGCCTGGGCGACGGCCTTCTGATGGCGTTCGGACGTCAGCCACTTGAGCAGCTCCCACGCTTCCTTCGGGTGCTTGGTGCCGGCGTAGACGGCCTCGGTCAGGCCGTTGTAGACGCTGCCCTTGCCGACCGGGCCCGCGGGGAGGTCGGCGACGCCGAACCCGCCGCCCGGCAGCGCGGTGTCGAACGCGCGCAGCATCCAGCTTCCGTCCATCGCGGCGGCCGCCTCGCCGCGCCCGACGACCTGGTCCAGGGACGGGCCGTTGGGCGGGTTGGTGACCGTGGCGGGCACCGCGACGTGGTACTTCAGCCGCAGGTCCTGGACGAACTGGATGGCCTGCACGCAGGCCGGCTGGTCGATGGTCCAGCGGCCCCAGGGCTTGTCCTGGAGCGTGCAGCCGTTCTGCAGCGCGAAGTTCCACCAGTCCTGCTGACCGGTGGGCGCCTGCATGGCCAGGCCGTACTGCTTGACCTTCTTGGGGTCGAAGCCCGCCTCGTCGGCGTGCTTGCCGTTCTCGTCGACCGTCAGTTTCTGCAGCGTCTTGACGAAGGTGCCGCCGTCGGCGGGGTTCCAGGTGAGGCCGTCGAGGTCGGCGGGGGTGAGCCCGGCCTCCTTGAGGGCCTTGGTGCTGTAGAAGAGCCCGATGGTGTCCCAGTCCTTGGGCAGGCCGTAGACCTTGCCGTCCACCTTCCAGCCCTCGGCGAGCTTGGAGTCGTAGATCGAGGTGTCCACCTTGTCCTGGGCGATGAGCGGCGCCAGGTCGGTGAGCACGCCCTCCTTGCTGAACTTGGGGAAGTAGGAGACGTGGTCCCAGAACACGTCGGGGGCCGAACGCCCGGCGAGCTGGGTCTGCAGCTTGCTCCAGTAGTCGTTCCAGTTGTTCAGCTCGATCTGCACCTTGATGGTCGGGTGGGCCTTCTCGAACTCGCGGATCGACTGCTCGATCGGTGGCTTCTGCACCTCGTCCCACATGGCGTACCTGAGGGTGACGGCGCCGCCGGTGGAGTCCGAGTCGTCTCCGCCGCCGCAGGCGGCGAGGGACAGCAGGGCCGCCGCCGCGACAGCGGATAAGGCGATTTTTCTGGACATAGGTGCATGCCCTTCTCTCTGCGGGGGGTGGTTACTTCAGCCCGGTGAGGGCGATCGAACGGACGATGTGCCGCTGGAACAGCAGGAAGATCACGACGAGCGGCAGCAGCGCGAGGGCGGCGGCCGCCAGGATCAGGTGGTACTGCGAGGAGTACTGGCCCTTCAGGGCCGAGATGCCGAGCGTGACCACCCGGGTCGCGTCGCCGTTCGTGACGATCAGCGGCCACAGCAGCGTGTTCCAGGTCGTGATGAACGTGATGGTCGCGAGGGTGGCCAGGATCGGCCGGCTGAGCGGGAGCAGCACCCGGACGAGCACGGTCAGCGTGCCCGCGCCGTCGATGCGCGCGGCGGACTCCAGGTCCCCGGGGATCGTGCGGAAGTACTGCCGCACCAGGAAGATCCCGTACGGCGTGCCGAACGCGGTGGGCAGGATCAGCCCGAGATAGGTGTCGATCAGCCCGAACTCCCGCATGATCAGGAAGAGCGGGACCAGAGTGACGATCTGCGGCACCATCATCGTCGCGAGGTAGCCCCAGAACAGCACGTCGCGGCCGGGGAACGACATCCTGCCGAAGGCGTAGGCGGCCATCGTGCTGAACACGACCTGCCCGACCGTGACGGCCCCGGCGTAGACCAGCGAGTGCAGCAGGAAACCGGCCATGTCGTAGTCCGACCAGACCTGGGCGAAGTTCTCGAGCGTGACGGGAAAGGCGGGCTCCCAGGCGCGGGTGGTGAGCACCTGCGCGGGTTCCTTGAAGGCCGAGTTCAACGTCATCAGGTACGGCGCGACCGAGACCACGGCGCCCGCGAAGAGCGCGAGATACAGAGCGATCCTCTTCATCGGGCTCCTCAGGAGAAGTCGTAGACGGTGCGCTTGCGGAAATAGAGGAACTGCGCCGCGGTGACCAGCAGGATCAGCGCGAACAGCACCATCGCCAGCGCCGAGGCGTAGCCGGACCGGAAGAGCTGGAACCCCTGCTGGTAGATGTGGAAGTTCAGCACGTCGGTGGCGCCGCCCGGACCGCCCTGGGTCATCACGAAGACCGTGTCGAAGATCTGGAACGACCCGATCGTGTTCGTCACCAGCACGAAGAACAGCGACGGCCGCAGCAGCGGCAGGGTGATCATGAAGAACCGCTGCACCGGCGTGGTGCCGTCGATCGCCGCGGCCTCGTACAGCGTGTGCGGAATCGCCTGCAGCCCGGCCAGCAGGATCAGCATCGTGTAGCCCGTGTACTGCCAGACGTTCACCGAGGCGATCACCGGCATGGCCCACGCGGGGTCGGTGAGCCAGTTCGGGCCGTCGATCCCCACCATGCCCAGCGCCTGGTTGACCACGCCGTATCTGGGGTCGAACACCCAGGACCAGATGATGCCGAGTGCCACCGGCATGGCCATCCAGGGCAGCACGAAGACCACCCGGAGCACCTTGCCGCCGCGCATCCGCCGGTTCAGCGCCAGCGCCAGCAGCAGCGCCAGCACGGTCTGCGCCGGGATGTTGAGCACCACGTAGTAGATCGTGTTGAGCACGGCCCGCCACACCTCGGGATCGGCGGCGATTTCGCGGTAGTTGTCCAGCCCGACGAACGAGGGCGCGCCCATGAGGTTCCAGTCGAACAGGCTCAGCGCCGCCACGCCGAAGATGGGCGCCACCAGGAAGAGCAGGAAGCCGACGAGGCTCGGCGCGAGCAGGACGTACGCCTCGGCGACGGCGCGAACCCGTGCAGCGAGCCGGCGCTCCATCCGGCGGTGCCCCTGCACGGGCCGGTCGTAGGTAATGTTATCGATCACATTCTCTCTCCACGCGCCACCAGGGACCCGGAGGATTCCGGTGATGCAGAGAAGAGTTACCGATAACATCCGCGTCGTCAAGTGCCGGCCGATCCGCGACGACGGAGCGCTCTGCCCGGAAGGCCGGGAGATGAAGGGGCGCCCGCGTGGCCGCGAGAGTGCATGGCGCGGGCCCGGTCGCGGCTCGTGACCGCGGCCCCCGCGTCGCCGCGAGCGTGCGCGGGGCGGGCCCGGCCACAGTTCGTGACCGCGCCCATCCGCTCGACCTCGCGCACCCTTCCGAACATGCGGACATCGCCGCTGGTGAGCGAGTTATCTGTTAACAATCTTGACAGATAGAACGCCGGTCCCGACCATGGGATCACGGATCCGTACCGTCCAGCGGCTCGCTGGTGAACCGACCCACCGTGACGTCGCCGGCGCGCCATCACCCCCCACGATCGGCGCCATGGCTCCGATCACTCCTGCTTCAGGAGACCTTCATGCGAAAGCGCACACCCCGCCTGCTGACGCTGGCGGCATCACTGCTGCTGGCGGCCACGGGCGCCGTCCTCACGCAGGCACCGGCCAACGCGGCCAATCTGCTGGCGAACCCCGACTTCGAGACCGGAAACCTCGCCCCCTGGTCCTGCACCGGCGGCCTGGGATCGGTGGTCGGTTCCCCCGTCCACACCGGCGGCAAGGCGCTGGCCGGCGCGGCCGGCGGCTCGGACAACGCGCAGTGCACCCAGACCGTGTCCGTGAAGCCGAACACCGCCTACACCCTGAGCGCATGGGTCCGCGGAAGCTACGTGTACCTCGGCGTGAACGGCGGATCGTCCACCTGGACCTCGTCGCCGTCCGCCTACACGCAGCTACGCGTGTCCTTCACCACCGGTGCCGGCCAGACGAGCGCGACGGTCTACCTGCACGGCTGGTACGGCCAGGGCACCTACTACGCCGACGACATCAGCTTCGACGGCCCCGGCGGGCCCTCGCCGTCGCCTTCTCCGTCAACCTCCCCGTCGCCGTCGCCTTCTCGGTCGCCTTCTCCGTCGCCTTCCCCCTCCTCCTCGCCGTCGCCCGGAGACGTGACGTGCCCGGTGAAGGGACGGCCGGCCGGCAAGGTCGTCCAGGGATACTGGGAGAACTGGGACGGCTCGTCCAACGGCGTGCACCCTCCGTTCGGCTGGACGCCGATCAACGACGCCCGCATCCGGCAGCACGGCTACAACGTGATCAACGCGGCGTTCCCGGTCATCCGCTCGGACGGCACGGTCCTATGGGAAGACGGCATGGACAGCACCGTCAAGGTCGCGACGCCGGCTGAGATGTGCCAGGCCAAGGCCGACGGCGCGACGATACTGATGTCCATCGGCGGCGCCGCCGCCGGCATCGATCTCAGCTCCAGCACCGTCGCCGACCGCTTCGTCGAGACCATCGTGCCGATCCTCAAGAGGTACAACTTCGACGGCATCGACATCGACATCGAGACCGGCCTCAGCGGCAGCGGCAGCATCGGCCAGCTGTCCGCCTCCCAGTCCAACCTCATCCGCATCATCGACGGCGTGCTCGCCCGGATGCCGTCCAACTTCGGCCTGACCATGGCTCCCGAGACGGCGTACGTCACCGGAGGCAGCGTCACCTACGGCTCGATCTGGGGCGCCTACCTGCCGATCATCAAGAAGTACGTGGACAACGGCCGCCTGTGGTGGCTGAACATGCAGTACTACAACGGGAGCATGTACGGCTGCTCGGGTGACTCCTACTCCGCGGGGACGGTCCAGGGATTCGTGGCCCAGACCACCTGCCTGGACAAGGGCCTGGTCATCCAGGGCACCACGATCAGGGTTCCGTACGACAAGCAGGTCCCCGGCCTGCCCGCCCAGCCCGGCGCCGGAGGCGGCTACATGTCGCCGTCCCTGGTGAGCCAGAGCTGGAACAGCTTCAACGGTCAGCTCAAGGGCCTGATGACCTGGTCCGTCAACTGGGACGGGTCGAAGGGCTGGACCTTCGGCGACAACGCCAGGTCGCTCCAGGGTCGTTAGAACAGGCCTGACCTGGGCCGGGTCCGACGCCGGCCGACGACCGCGAAGGCCGTCCCCTCCTGCCCGGGGGCGGCCTTCGCCCACGTTGCCGCGCCGCCGGCGTGCCGCCCGGCGACGCCCTCGACGCGTGCGCCTCAGCGGGCCTCGCGACGCCCTTCCGGTGTAACGCACGGCGTCTTCGCTGGTGAGGCGAGTAATTGTTAAGAACCTTGACAAATAAGCTCGCCGATCCCGAGCATGGGGTACGCGGATCCGTGTGCTCGTCCAGCAGTTCGCTGCTGGAGCAAATCCACCGGCGGCCTCGCCGGTGCACCATCACCCCCCACGATCGGCTCCCCAGGCGCCGATCACTCCTGGTGCAGGAGATTTCATGCGACCACGCACACTGCTGCGCGCCACCGTGGCCCTGATCGCCACCGCCACCGCGACGCTCGGCCTCACCGCGACCCAGACCGCCACAGCGCAGGCGGCGACCCCACGGGCGACCGCCGCACAGGCCGCGGCAGCCTTGCCCGCGCACGTGTTCGCGCCCTACTTCGAGGCGTGGACCGGCGAGGACCCCGCGACGCTCTCCCAGCAGTCCGGGGCGAAATACCTGTCCATGGCGTTCCTCCAGGCCGCGACGAAGGGCTCGTGCACGGCCTACTGGAACGGCGACACCGGCATGCCGATCGCCTCCTCGACGTTCGGCGCGTCGATCACGAAGATCCGGAACGCCGGCGGCGACGTCATCCCGTCCTTCGGCGGTTACACGGCGACCAGCACCGGCACCGAGATCGCCGACAGCTGCACCAACGTCAACTCGATCGCGGCCGTCTTCCAGAGCGTGATCAACACGTACGGGGTCACCCGGATCGACCTCGACATCGAAGACAACTCGCTGAACAACGGCGCCGGGATCGACCGCCGCAACAAGGCGATCAAGCTGACCGAGGACTGGGCCGCCGCCAACGGCAAGACCGTCCAGTTCTCGTACACGCTGCCGACGACCACACACGGCCTCGCCGACAGCGGCCTGACCGTGCTGCGGAACGCCAAGACCAACAACGCCAGGATCGACGTCGTCAACATCATGACGTTCGACTACTACGACGGCGCCGGCCACAACATGGCGACCGACACCCAGAACGCGGCGACCGGGCTCCACGACCAACTCGCCGTCCTCTACCCGGACAAGACGTCCGACCAGGTCTGGAACATGATCGGCGTCACCGAGATGATCGGCATCGACGACTACGGCGCGGCCGAGACGTTCCGCACGGCGGACGCCGCGCCCGTGCTGAACTGGGCGACCGGCAAGGGCCTCGCGATGATCTCGTTCTGGGCGCTCCAGCGTGACAACGGCGGTTGCCCCGGCACCGGCGGTTCCGACAGCTGCTCGGGCATCGAGCAGAGCACCTGGTTCTTCAGCCAGACGTTCGCGCCGTTCTCCGGTGGCGGCCAGCAGCCCCCGGACGACGACTTCTCGATCTCGGTGTCGCCCTCGTCCGGCTCGATCGATCCCGGCGGGACGGCGACGGCCACCGTGAGCACCGCGGTGACCAACGGCGGGGCGCAGACCGTCGGCCTCACCGCCGCCGGGGCGCCCTCCGGGGTGAGCGCGACGCTCAGCCCCGCCTCCGTCACGGCCGGCGGTGGCTCCACGCTGACGCTGGCCACCACCCCGGCGGCCCAGCCGGGCACCTACCCGATCACCGTCACCGGCACCTCACCGTCCGGAAGCCACACCACGACCTTCACCCTGAAGATCAACGGGTCGCCCGGCGGCGGCACGGTCGGCAACCCCGGTTTCGAGTCCGGCGGGCTCAGCCCGTGGGTCTGCCAGTCGGGCAGCACGGTCGTCGGCACCCCGGCGCACTCGGGCTCGCACGCCCTGCAGGTCACCCCGACGCAGAGCCAGACCGGCCAGTGCACCCAGTCGCTGACGCTTGAGCCCAACCACGGGTACACGCTGAAGGCCTGGGTGCAGGGCAACTTCACCTTCCTCGGCGTGTCCGGCGGCGCGACCGGCTCCACCTGGACCTCGTCGGGCGGCTGGAAGGAACTGTCCCTGTCCTTCACCACAGGCTCGTCCGGCGCCGTGACCGTCTACGTCAACGGCTGGTACGGCCAGGGCACCGTCTACGCCGACGACTTCTCCATCGCCTGATCGGCGGCGTCGATCTCGCGGCGGCCGCCGTGCTCCATCCGAACCTGAGTTCCGGATCGGAGTGCGGCGGCTTCCATCCCGTCTGCGACCGCCTTCGCAGGTGGCCTTCGGCCGCCTGTTCAGGCGGAGCAGGCGAGATCGGCATCGACGGCGCCCGCGGTACGGGAAAGGATGCCGACGAGCGACGGCAGCCGGTGCCTGTCGTAGCGTCCGCTCGGCATCGACACCGACAGGCCGGCGACGGCGTTCCCGCCCGGGGCTCTGACCGGCACGCCGACCGCCACCACGCCGCGCTCAGAACGGCCCTGGTCGAGTGCGAAACCCTTGCGCCGCACCCGGGCCAGCTCGGTACGCAGCCGATCCAGGTCGGCGAAGTTCGGGGACATCGCGCCTGAGGACGGCGCCCTGGAGATTCACTTGACCTTCCACTGCTGGCTGGTCAGCGCGGGCGTCTTGCAGTCGAACTGCTGCATCTGCCCTGAGGTGTTCAGGGTCAGGCACTGAACGCTGTGCCGGAAGACGATGCGGTAATAGCCGTTGTCCGTGGGCTCGAGGCGGACCTGCTGGTTCGCCGCGGGTGGCGAACAGTCCGACTGCTGGACCAGCGCCCTGAGGGTGAGGCTCTGCCCCTGCACTTCGATGCACTTGCCGGTGTGCTTGGCGACGAGTTCGTAGAAGCCGCCCGTGGTGGGCCTGAACGTGAAACGCTGGTCGGCCGCCGTCGCGTCGCAAGCGCTCTGGACGGCCACGGCCCCGTCGGCAGTGTCCGGCACCTCTATGCACTGCCTGGTGCTGAGCAGTTCGAGCTGCCGCTCGCCGGTCGGCGCCGGCACGGTCGCCGGTGTCGTGTAGTCACCCACCATGGCGATGGCCGGGTCGGGATCGGGCGCGCGGACCTGGTGCATGCACGCGTCTTCGGGGTCCGAGGTCCTGGGGTTGGGGCTGTACGTCCAGATCAGTACGCCGCTCACGCCGGAGAGGAAGTAGCCGTCGAACTCCTTCTTGAACATCGCTGCGCGCTGCTGGGTCGTGACGGCGCATCCCGGGCCTGCGACGATCCCCGTCTCGCCGACGATGAACGGCTTGTTGAGCCGGTAGAGCTGGGACAACGTCGGGGCGAGGTGCCGGGACAGCACCTGGTCGTTGTGATCCTGGTCGTACTCGTGCAGGCTGCCCACGTCGATGTTCGGCCCGCTGTGGAGAGTGCCGTAGTTGTCCGACGTTCCCGTACCTTCGGTGAACTCGGCCATGGCACCGCTCTCGATCAGGTGGTGCGGGTCGATCGTCTTGATGACCGCCGCGGTCTCGTCGAGGAACGCTTTGATCATGGAGGTGGTGACGCCGGTGGTCCGGTGCCCGGGCTCGTTGATGATCTCCCACATGCCTATGGCGGGGGAGTTCTTGTAACGGGTGACCACTTCACGGACCCACGAGAGATATGCGCCGCGGAAGCCTCCCTGATACCAGGCCGCGTCCTTCGCCGCCTCGCCGCAGTCGGCCCCTTGGTTCGCCAGCGAGAGGATCAGTTTCTGCCCGTGCGCCTGCGCCCGTTCCACGATGACGTCGAGTTCGTCGACGCCGTACGACTTGAACGCCCACGTACGGCTCATGGCCACCGGCGGCAATCCGGAGAAGTAGGTGTCCAGTTGTGCCCGCGTCCACGGATCCCCGGTTGCGCACCCCGTCATACCGAATGCGTTGAAGCCCGCGAAACGATAGAGGTTGCCGTTGAGCATCAGGTTCCTGCCGGACCGGTAGACGAACCCGGCGGGCGCGGTCGGCGGCCGGTCCGTTCTCCTGGGCACGGGGGACGTCGAGGTGGACCGCGGGGTCGGACGGGACGCTCCCGCCGATGCCTCGCCAGATTTCAGGCTGGACATCCCGGAAAAAAGGAACGCGGTCAGCATGAGCAGCGCCGCGGCGGAAGCCATCCGCCGGGCGGATATCTTGGACAAGAATCTCTCCTGAAAGATTTCCAGAAAGGCCGCACGCGTCCATCGAGCGCGTGTCACGTCGTCGCCGGTCGAGAATAGGGCGATCGATTGGATAAGTCCATGATCTTCCGTGACAGGCGCTTGTCGATGCGTGACAGGCTGCCGTTCTTCGGCCTCTCGAGATTTCGGTCGTCAGTCCGGCCCTCGTCCGCGAGGTGGGATCAGTCGACGGAGGAGGCTGGGAGATTGCGGGCCTGATACTCCTGCGGGCTCATCCCATAGGCAGCCCGGAAGGCGCGGGTGAAAACCGCTGCGTCGGAGAAGCCCCACCGCGCTGCCGTAGCGTGGATCGGTTCCCGTTCCACAGTGGGCCGCACCAGGTCACGACGGCAGTGCTCCAGTCGTTGCGTACGGATCCACCTGGCGACGGTCATGTTCTCCAGTGCGAAGAGTCGGTGCAGAGTGCGCACGGAGATGTTGTGCGCGGTGGCGATCGTCGCCGGCGACAGCGTGCGGTCCCCGAGGTTCCGCTGGATGTGGGCGTGAATGCGTAGCAGGAGGGAGCGCCGGCCCGCGTCTGGCGGGAGGGCCGCGTCCAGGTGATGACCGAGCAGCATAGTGACCAGGTCGGTCAGCGTGATGCCCAGGCGTACCAGGTCGGCAGGGGAGTATGGGCTTCTGTCTGCGGCCAGGCCGCGGAGGAAAGTCGCGACCAACGCTCCGATGCCGTGACTCCCCGGCAAAACCTTCGCGATGTTCTGCTCCAGCGCGCGCCCGGCGAAGGGCAGCAGGCCGCCGGGGAACGCCAGCAGCAGCGCGTGGTTGCCCTGCTTGCCGCCCGCCCGGACGTGATAGGGCCGCGACGTGTGGTAAAGCGCCATGTCCAGGCGGCCCAGCGTGGCGGAGTTCCGCTCCTGAACAAGGTTGATACGTCCGGACAACGTACAGAGGAGATAGAAGAGCTCCGGATCGGACTGGCGGATCAGCCGAGATGTCCTGAAAGCGTCGCATCCGGAGATGAGATGCGAGGAGATCTGAACGCCTCCCAGATCCATCGCCTCGATCCTGCCGTGGAAATCAGCCCTGTTGTCCGAACTGAACCGCACTGGCACCACCAGTTGCGACATATGGTCCAACCAGCCCTCGAACCGCTCCGCAGGGGGCAGCCCGTCGGTAGACATGATCACTTGCACCGGCGTATCCCCCTGCCGCCTGCGGTCGCGTCTAAAATCGTGGTGGACGAGAATGAAGCCACTCTGCGATCTGATGCTATTTAAGCAGCAATAGCATTAATTGTCACACTTGCGTCAGCTTTGTCTTCCTCATCCTCTTTCTCGGTGGCTTTGCGGCACTCGGCCAGCACCTCCAGCCCGAGATGACGCCGCCCCTCGGCCCACTCGTCGTGCTGCTCGGCCAGCACCGCGCCGACCAGCCGGACGATCGCGTCCCGGCTGGGGAAGGTGCCCACCACGTCGGTCCGCCGCCTGATCTCCTTGTCGGATCGGGGACTGGCGCCATGCTGAAGGCGTGTCGCGAGCTGGCCGGCGCGTCGAAGCTTCCGGGCCAAGTCGAGTCGCCGGTAGCGCCGGCCGAAGGGTAACGGCTCAAGATCGACTGGTACTTTCACGCCTGCTGTATGCGGCCGTCTGCTCTGCTCGGTAACTTGCAGGACGCCCTATCGAATATGGCCGATGCGCCTCGCTCGGTAGCGGGCGTTCGACTGGCACCGGTCGCGCCTCGCTGCTGGGACGACGGAGTGAGCGCGCTACCCCTGCATGGGTTGCGTCCACGGGGGTGGTGTAAGAGTTTCCGCTGGATAGAGGCGTGGCGTCGTGAAATGAGGACAGCCATCGCGTGATCCTTCGTGATTGCGAAGTCAAGATCGAAGGAGAAGAAAGCGATGGCCGGGAGATCACCTCACTGGGCATCAGGTCGTGATGCAGACGTTCCCGAATCCTTCTTTCTCTATGAGGCCGATGGTGGCAACATAACCCTGATTGCAGTAGGTTTTTCCGTTGGAACCGGAAATGCTCTTACTTGCAATGCAATATTTAGCGAGGGCGCAGTTGACGTTACGCGTTGACAGAATGCCGCCGATCTTGCGGGTGGCGATGCGCGCCCTGGCCAGCATCCCTAGTTGCTGTCCGGGGCACTTGACAGAAGTGGACGCCTCGATTGAGCCGTTCCAAGTTTGGCCTATCCACACCCAACCGGTACAGGGCGAGTCGCTCGTGCCGCCCTGTACCTTGAACGTGGTCTCCGCCTCACGTCGGTAATCCGATGCTTGAGCCGGGGACGCCGATCCGATGCTCAGCACAAGTGCCGAGGACACTCCCACGAGTAGGGAGGCCGACACTCTGACAGCCCGGAACCTGCCGAACAGGCTCTCGCCGTATCCCCGCATGACTGCCCCTTTCGTATGCGCCCGTGCGATGTGCAGGAAATGCACAAGAAATCCCCTGCATGAGTATCCGGCAACGCGACACATGGCGTCTTGACTTCCCGTGCCAAGTCATTGGCACGGGACGCCAGAACTTCGACTCTGAAGGGCGTCAAAACTAATACTCCAGCGGTAGATCGTAATCTTGACGACCGTACGGCCTGCTGACGGTTGGTGGCTGGTCGCGAATCAGCTGTCAGTAGGGCCGGCGTTACCTCCCGGACGTCGACCACCTGATCTCCTCGCTCCGGGTGCTATGCCCGCGTCAGCGGGTGAGCGAGGCCGTCACCCCGGGCCGCGGCATAGGCCGGTCAGCCGGTGAAGGCGCCGGGGCCGAAGCGAAGGGCCGACTTCGTCGACTTCGAGTTCGCGGACGACGCGCTTGTCGCCGGGTCCGGTGTCGTGGATGCGCTGGCGCAGGCGGCCCTGGACGATGACGCGCATGCCGAGAGTGCCGCGAATCATGACGGCCACCCTGGTTTCCCGGCATGCCTGCCCTCCCGAGCGATGACCTCTGGAGAAGCTCGCTCGATCTCCTCCCCGAGGGCCTCAAACCCGACGCTCGACCTGCTCACACGCGCCTGACCGGCGGAAACGTCCCGCCGGCGAGGTGGCCGGCGGGACGTTCGCATGGAGTGGTCAGCGCCTGCGGCGAGTCGTGTGTCAGTTCGGCGTGACGGCCACCGGGGCGTCGTCCCCGAGGTGCACGTCATCCGTGCCCTCACCGAGCTCCTTGGGCAGGGGGCACTTGAAGTGCGCCTTACCCTCCGGGGCCGGCTTGCCGCCGACGTAGACCTTCTCGTCGCTCGCGCCGAACTCGCCGCTCTCGTCGCCCTTGACGTGCACGATGCAGACGACGCCCTTGCCGGGCAGCGGGGGCTCCTTGCAGAGGGTGCGCAGCTTGCTCTTCGGGGCCTCCTTGCCGTCCACGAAGACCTTGCCGCCCCTGAACTTGTCCCCCCTGAACTTGCCGCCCTTGTCGGCCCTGTCCGCCTTGGCCTTCATGATGCAGGCGACGCCCTTGCCGGGCAGCGGCGGCTGCTTGCAGAGGGTGCGCAGCTTGCTCTTCGGGACCTCCTTGCCGTTCACGAAGACCTTGCCGTCCTGGTCGACCTTGACGGTGGTCTTGCCCGCCCCCGCGGCCGTCGGCCCACCCTTCACGGCGCAGGCGACCCCCGGCTTCGGGGCGCCGGTGGAGGTCGCGGACGCGGCCGTGGCGCCGCCGATGCCGAGGCCCACCGTCATGACGACCCCCGCGAGGATCATGCTCCTCTTCTTCACTCTCTGGTCACTCCCTAGATCGGCTGCCCGTGGGGCTGCCCGTGATCGGTTGACGGAACGCTCAGCAGTTTGGGCCTCCAAACCTGAAGCGAGCCTGAAGAGGTAAACGATGATCTTCATGTTGACCTTAGGTGCATACCTTCACCCTGTTGACGTGCGCCTACTTCTGGTGGAAGACGAACGCAGGTTGACCGAGCTGCTCAAAGACGGCCTGACCAAAGAGGGCTTCGCGGTCGATCTCGCCTACGACGGGCGCGAGGGCCTGTGGATGGCGACCGAGCATTCGTACGACGTGATCGTGCTGGATGTGATGCTGCCGTTGCTGCACGGCTATGGGGTCTGCGCGAAGCTGCGGGAGGCCGGAAACTGGACGCCGATCCTCATGCTGACCGCGAAGGACGGAGAGTACGACGAGGCGGAGGCGCTGGACACCGGCGCGGACGATTATCTGACAAAGCCGTTTTCGTACGTCGTACTGCTGGCGCGACTCAGAGCGCTGGCCCGGCGCAAGGTGCGGGAGCGGCCGACGGTGCTGACCATCGGGGATCTCCGGGTCGATCCGGCCGGGCTGAAGTGCAGCCGAGGGGACGTACAGATCGCGTTGACACCCAAGGAGTTCGCGATCCTGCACTGCCTGACGCGGCACGCGGGCGAGGTGGTGAGCAAGCCCGAGCTGCTCGCCCAGGCCTGGGACTTCGCGTACGACGGCGATTCGAACGTCGTCGAGGTCTACATCAGCGCGCTGCGCCGCAAGATCGACAAACCGTTCGGACGGACGACGCTGAAGACCGTGCGGGGCGTGGGCTACCGGCTGGAGGGCTGACATGGGAGTACGTCTCCGCACGACGCTTACGGCCACCGCCGCGGTGGCGGCGGCGCTCTGCCTGGCCTCGATCGCGCTGTTCACCGCGCTGGACTCGAGCCTGACGGCCTCCACAAAGGAGTTGGCGGCGAACGACGCCAAGAAACAGATGCAACATCTGAAGGCGGAGTCGGGGCCGGGTAACCCGGGGTACGGAAAGGGAATGGTTCAACCGCTCGAAAAGGGAGCGGTGCCGCCAGACGGGAAGGGGCCGCTGCCGGGCTCGGCTGCCACCGGCGAAGACGACGGCCCCCCGTTACCCGACGAGGCCGTGCTCGTGGTCAGACGGACGTTCGAGACCGAGGACGGCCCGGTCACCGTTCTCGGAAAGGCCTCCAAGGCACCGGCCCTGGCGGCGATGACCACGCTGAGGAACCTGCTGATCCCGGGGGTTCCGGCGCTCCTCACGGTGGTCGCGCTGTTCACCTGGCTGGCGGTCGGCCGAGTGCTACGGCCGGTCTCCGCGATCAGGGCGAAGGTCGCCGACATCACCGCGTACGG
>NZ_VIRJ01000054.1:0-34562 GCF_006874435.1 Microbispora sp. KK1-11
CAGTCATCGATCTTGACGTACAGTGCGGTGAGAAGGGTGTTGATGTCTGTCGTCACAAACGGATCATCGACACCCTTCGCCCTTTCCCACAGCCCGCCTCACAGCGACTTAGGACTTACTCGTCTAGCCGGGAATCGGGCCCAGCCCGAGAACGGCACGCAGAGCGTTCTCCAGGTCGGCGGCCCGATCGAAATCGCCGGCATGGCCGGTGAGGAAGGCGAAGGAGTAGCCGGCGGCTCCGGCATAGTTGCCGCCCAGGCCGCCCATCCCGTAGTCGTCACCCTCGATGCCGAAGCCCAGCCCCCAGGTCGTCCGTGCCCCGAAAACCGCGTCCGTCCCCGAGCACTGGGCGGTGACGGCCTCGGCGAGCAGGTCGGCCGACAGCAGCCGAGGCAACGCGGAGTAGAACCCGGCGGCTGCACGGGCGGTGCCGTGGCCGTTGACAGCGGGGATCTCCGCGGCCCGCCAGGCGGCGGAGTTGACCACGGCCGGGTCCTGGGCACCGGGCGGATTGCCGATCGCCCGGCGGTAGAGGTCGGGCTTGCCGTCCAGCGCGGCAGCCCGGAAGGCCGAGGTCAAGCCGGTCAGCTCGATCGCCCGCGCCTGTTCGGCAGGGCCGAGGCCGATGTGAAAGTCCAGCTCATGTGGGCCGCAGACCTCCTCGGCGAGAAAGCGGCCGAGCGTCCGCCCGTCGGTGCGCCGGACCAGTTCACCGACCAGGTGCCCGTAGAACAACGCCGACTCGCCGTGCGCGGTGCCCGGCTCCCACGACGGCTCCTGCGCGGCGAGAAGCGCGCACAGCCGGTCCCAGTCGTAGAAGGTCCCGGTGGGCACCGGTTGGTCTAGTGCCACCACGCCGGCCTGGTGCGACAGGACATGCCGTACGGTCGCCGGCGCGGTGAACTCGGGCCAGTAGCGCTGCATCGGGGCGTCCAACTCCAGCACGCCCCGATCCACAAGGAGCAACGCACAGACCGCCGCGAACGGTTTGGTCACGGAGTACGGCATGACGATGCTGTCGCGTGACCAGCCGGGCCCGCCCCACAGGTCGACGATCCATCGGCCGTCCAGCCGGGCGGCGACCGCCGCTCCCGCTCCTCCAGCCTGCCGCCTCAGCACATCGGCGAAAACGTCCCGCACCTGCTCGAAACCAGGCTCAACCGTTCCGTCGATCATGGTCACAAACCCTAGGAACGGGGATCAGCCGAAGGCAATCGCTCATCGCTACTGACTGCTCGGCTGTTCCCCAAGGCCGGTGATGTGTTGTGGTCAGGCCGGCTCGTCGACCGGCAGCGACAGGATGGTGGTGGCGTGGTCGATCAAGTGCGTCGCCGTCTTCATCGCGACACCCGTCGCCGGCGACTCACCGGTACCCAGGTTCCGGTCGTACTCGGGAAACGATCCGCCTGACAGTTGTAGCCGGATCCGCTGCCCGACGCCGATCCGGCGAGCGCAGAAATCGAGCGTCAGCTCGATCGTTCGCGCGACGGTCGGATCGGCCGCGAACGGCAGCCGCAGCATCGCGTCGGAGAAGTTGACGGAGATGCCGTCCGCGTCCACCACGCACAGCCGCGCATGCAGGTCGGCGTGTGGGTTGTCGGATGTCAAACCGACGCTCAGCGTGGGACTGCCGTGTATCTCGATCGGCCGGTCGAACGCCGCGGTGGTGAAGGTGAGCACATCTCGCCGCTGCTCGCGTGCGGCATTGTCCTGCGGCCCGCCATTCGGACCGACACGGCGGCCACCGAGAGCGGGCGTCGGATCGTTTGGATCACAGGTGAACGTCGAGAACTCGCTATCGCCGCGGGTGTTCAGCGTTCCACCGGCTCCAGGCCGCAACGTGAGGCGCCCGGAAGCCCTCGGCAGGCCGTCCAGCTCGCGCCACTCGTCGACACCGGCGACGTGCAGCCGGACGGCGGGTCGTGCGAGAGTGGCGACGCCGTCGCGCAGATGGTCGTCGAACCACGCCTGCGTCTCGTCCACCATCGTTGCGGCGGCTACCGCGACGACATCGGTGTGCATCCAAGGACCGAGCGTCAGGGCGACCTGGACACCTCGACCGCGCAGCGCCTGGAAAGCCTCGATGCTCTGCGGCAAGAACACGTCGTAGCTGCCGCCGATCAGCAACGTCGGCCCCGCGAATCGCTCCAGCGCCGCACGCTGGTCATAGGGCCGCCAGTACGGATCGTCCAGATCCGGGTGGCTCACCCAGTCTCGATACCAGGGCGCTGTCGCGCCGAGTAGCTCGGCGCCGGCCAGCAGCGGAATCCGCTGCGCGGCGTCGGCCGGCAACTCGTCGTCAACGCCGGGACACGGCCGGCGCACCAGATTGCTCCAGCTCTGACACCCCTGCACGGTGAACGCGCCGGTGCCATAGAACGCCGAACCGAAGTCGTACGGCCCGACCACGATCACCGCGGTCCTCACCTCGGGCGGCGGGTCCTGGAGCAGTGCGTAGACGCAGTGGGCAAGGTAGGACATGCCGAACAGGCCCAGACGACCGTCGAACCAGTCCTGCCCACGAAGCCAGGCGACCGTGTCGTGACCGTCCGCCGCCTCCTGGACCATCGGTCGCAGCTGACCGTCGGAGTCAGCGGTGCCCCGGCAGCTCTGGAGCAGCACGTGGTAACCGGCGCCGGCGAACAGCCGCCCGAGTAGTAGGTCGTATGGCAAACCGCGCCCGTACGGCGAGCGCACGAGAATGGTGGGCGCCGGCCGGTCGGTGTGGGGCGCGTAGTGTTCCGCCGCCAGTTCGACACCGTCACGCATACCGATTCGCACCGTGGTGACCAGACAGTCGGTGCTGCGGGCGCTGATGCCCAGCTGAGCCAGGACCTGGCGCGGATCGGCGAGGTCCGGCCGCCCGTCCGGCGCGAAGTCGAAGTGGGCCTGTTCCGCCACAGGGTTCTCCTGTTCACACATGCTGTCGGGTGCCCGCGGGCGCGGTTCAGGCCGAGACGAAATCGGTGACGTGACGCCATTTCTCGTCGGACTCGGCCAGGACCTGGGCCGCTTGCTGGGCGTAGCCGTAGGCGTCGGCACCGAGCAGGAGCCGAAGCGGCGCGTCGTCTCGACCGGCGAGATCACGCACGACCCGAGCGATTTTTGCCGGCTCAGCGGGCTTTACCCCAGTGGCCTCGCTCACCGCAGCTGCGTCGCGAAGCATGTCAGCGAACGCACCAACGGTGGACCGGTAGGGCTCACTGATCGGAGGGACAGTCATGGAGGAGCCGGCCCAGTCGGTGCGCATGCCACCCGGTTCCAGGACCGTGACCTTGATCCCGAGAGGAGCGACCTCCTGCGCGAGAACGGTGGAGAATCCTCCAATCGCCCACTTCGCGCTCTGGTACGCAGCCAAGCCGGGCGACCCCACCCGGCCGCCGATGGAGGAGACCTGGAAGATGTGCCCCGAGCCCTGTGCCCGCAGGAACGGCAGCACCGCTTTGGTGACCTGCACGACGCCGTAGAAGTCGGTGTCCATCTGGGCCCGGAAGTCGGCGAGGTCGACATCCTCGATCGCGGCCAGGTCGGCGTACCCGGCGTTGTTGACCACGACGTCAAGGCGGCCGAACGCCGACACTGCCCGCTGTACAGCGGAGTGGACCTGGTCGTTGTCGGTGACATCGAGCGGCACGGGAAGCACCTGCTCGCCGTAGCGCTCGACCAGGTCGTCCAGCTGAGCGGGCTTACGTGCGGTGGCGACGACGCGGTCGCCGCCCTCCAGCGCCGCCTCGACCAGGGCCCGGCCCAGGCCGCGAGAACTTCCGGTGACGAACCACACCTTCGACATGATCGAACCCCTTATGTACCGGCGGTCTATTACCCTGTCAACGTAATAGACCGGCGGTATCATGTCAATGCCGGCCGCCTATCATGGCGAGCATGACGACATTCCGTCGGGCGCGCAGCGAGGAACAGCGGGAGATCCGTCGGCAGGCGATCCTCGACACCGCCGCCGCCATGCTCGACGAGATGCCCGTGAGCAAGGTCAGCCTCAACGAGCTGAGCCGCCGGGTGGGGCTGGCCAAGTCACCCCTGCTGCGCTACTTCGAGTCCCGCGAGGCGATCCTGCTCGAACTGTTGGACCGCACCTGGAAACTGTGGCTCGACCAGCTTTCCGAAGAACTCGCCGTCGGCATCGACATCGACGACACGGCCCAGCAGCGCTGCGCGCAGCTCGTCGACACCCTCACCCGCTCGCTCGACCACCAGCGCACGCTGTGCGACCTGCTCTCGGCCCAGGCCGGGGTTCTGGAGCACAATGTCTCGCCGGAAGTCGCCATTCGGTACAAGCACGCGGCCATCGACAACGTGATCACTCTCGCCGGGCTGATTCGTGGCACGCTGCCCGAACTCGGCGACGGCGCCGGCCAACTGGCCGCCCAAGCCATCCTGGTGATCGGCGCCATCTGGACGCACTCGGTGCCGTCGCCGAGCATGCTCGCCGCCTATGAGCTCGCCCCATCACTGGCTGAGCAGCGGCTCGACTTCACCGGCACACTGCGGAGCATGCTGACCACCCTGGTCATCGGAAACCTCGGCTACCCGCGGGCGGACGCCTCTCCGTCGTCGACGTCCGGCCAACGCCCCGCCGGGTAGAGCCGGTCTTGCCGATCAAGCGAGGGTCCAGGTGCCGGTCAGCCCGGCCGCGGTGCAGCGGTCCGGTCGTGCGCCCGGCGCCGGCCAGGCCCGCCCGGTAGGCGCGCGCGGCGCGCACCGGGCAGGTCGCCGGGTTACGCCCGTACGGGACCGCCACCTGCGTGTACCTCTTGAGCTTGGGCCGGTAGACGACCACGTCCAGGCCCTCGCCGGTCTCGGTGACGTCGGCGAGGTCGAGGGCGACCAGCTCGCCGGCGCGGGCGGCGGTGGCGTAGCCGAGCAACAGCAGCGCGGCGTCGCGCTGCCCGGCCAGGGTGGTCCGGTCGAGGATGGCCAGCATCGCGCGCAGCGCGCCCGACACGGCGGGACTCGCCTTGCGGGCGGGTCCTTGGCCAGGGCGAGCCGGTGCCGGTAGCCGGTGAGCAGTCTCCGGGCGGCCGTGGTCTCGGGCGGCGGCCGGCCCGCGACGCCCAGACCATCCTGGTCGCATTGCTCGTCACGGTCGCCAACGACCACTTCCTCGACCAGTGGCGCCACACCCACCGGCTCCAAAACGAGCCGATCACACCCGCCGACACCCCGCAGACTCCAGTCGAGCCCTTCGACGACACGCCACCCGCAGCCCAGAGCAGACCACCACCCGCCCCATTGCCGCAAAACCCGCCACCCCACCGCAGCGCCCAGCCCACCGTCGGCTTCGCCATGCCCAACGGCCGGATCTCGCTCCCCCACCAGCGGCCTGACACCACCCGGGCCTTCCCAGCCACCCGCTCTGCGGTCACCAAACCAGGACGAACCAGATTCGGAAACCCCCGAAACGACAAGATCCCGCCTGATCGCGATGATCAGACGGGATCCCGTCAACTGCAGTCCAGCCGTTTCAAGAACGGCCCACTGGAGCCGCCTAAGGGAATCGAACCCTTGACCCCTTCATTACGAGCAATGCTGAAACGATCGTCGTCCTGCTTGCGTTGGTGCCTGGTCGGGCACAGCAGCACGGCCGTCACCGAGTTGGTCTATCGCAAGCAGATTCGGCCCGTCCTCCAGGAGGGTGCGGTGGTCATGGACCGCATCTTCAAGAAGTGATCGGGAACGGTAGTCACGCAGATAGACACGCAAAGGCCCTCACCGGTTCTCCGGGAGGGCCTCTGTAGTGGAGCCGCCTAAGGGAATCGAACCCTTGACCCCTTCATTACGAGGGAAAGGCAGGTCCCTGGCTGGAGGCTTGCTGCCCTGCTAAGGCGGCAGATGCGGGCTGGTGGAGTGTGATCGTGTAAGGGGCTGTTGCTGTACGGCGCTGCTGTACAGCAGTTGCCGTGAGGAGAGGCGGAGCCCCATCAGGCCTCGCTATGCAGGATCTCCATCGCCTGGAGCACGTCGGTGACGACGTGATCCGCGCTGTGTTCCTGGTCCGGCCATGTCCCCCGGTCGACCCAGATCGTACGGAGCCCTGCTCCGCGTCCGCCGGCGATGTCCGCGATGAGGTTGTCTCCGATCATCCAGCCCCCGGCATCGAGAGTCATGCCGCACCGCCCGGCCGCAATCTCGAAGAGCCTGCAGTCCGGCTTACGAATGCCCTCGATCCCCGAAAGCGCGTAGCCGTCCACGGCCCCAACCAATCCCGTCTGCTGGATCTTCCCGAGCTGGTTGTCGGCGGTCCCGTTGGTAACGATGGCCACCGTCCAATCCGATGCGCGAAGCCGCGAGAGGCCGTCCATCACCTCCGGCCGACAGCGGATGAGGTAGGGCATGCGCTTCCGGTAGCGGCCCCACAGCTCCTCGGCGGGCTCAGATACTGCGAAGTGCTCACGAACCTTGCTGAAGAACACCTCACGATGCGGGTAGCCGGCTTGGTCTAGCGCCTTCAGCCAGTCAATCGCCTCGTGGTCCAGTCCGTGTTCGTCAACGAACTCTTTGGCCCACATCTGAAAGGCCTCGTCGAGGTTCACGAGGGTGTTGTCCAGGTCAAAGAGCGCAAGCCGCTGCACACTGCGCATCCTATGAGCAGCATAGGGTTACAGACGAGGCCGTTCTCGTAGGGCATGGCGGCGGAAGATCTTCCAGCCCTTACGCTGCACTCTCTATCGTGACCCGCCTGAGGCCGACGTCATGATGACAAGCTTGAGTGGCGTCAGTAACAGACGTCAGGCCTCTGGCTGATATTGCGTTATGAGACTATCTGAACCGTTTCGCCGCCGCCCAGATGTCGGGGCACTTCCGGCGCTCCGAAGGCCCCGCGCTGCCGCATGGTGGATTGTGCCGACTGCACTGCTGGTGGCCGGGACGGTTTTCGGGGTGGCACAGTGGCTGCTGACCGGGCTTCCCTCCATGCCGACAGGACCCGCGGTAACGACCGCTCGAAGTGAGGTCATCCAGACCGCTTTGGCGGCTGGCGCGGGTGTAGGTGCGGCGATCACGGTGATGCTGGCCTTTCGCCGGCAACGCCATCAGGAACTGACGGCGCACGTTACCGCCTATCTGGCTGAGCACGCCGCTGCGGACAGCAGGCACGACGCCACCGAGCGGCGGGTCACTGAGCTGTACATCAAGGCGGTTGAGCAATTGGGCAGCGATAAGGCTGTGGTACGGCTCGGCGGACTGTACGCCCTCCAGCGCCTGGCCCAGGACAACCCCGATCACCGGCAGACCATTGTCAATGTGATCTGCGCCTACCTACGGATGCCCTACACCCTGCCCCACGCCATTACTGCCTTGCTAGCACCTGCTGAGGCCAGCGCTGCCGAGTTCCTGTCCAACGAAGCCTCCGGAGACGATACCGACAGTGGCAAAGTCCTGGAGTTGGACCGTGAGGGTGAGTTGCAGGTCCGGATGGCCGCGCAGCGCATCCTGGCCGAGCACTTACGCAACGATCGGTCTGCCGTCGAAAAGGACAGTATGCAGCCTGGGCAGCGCTTTTGGCCTGGCATCCGCCTTGACCTGACCGGTGCCACCCTCGTTGACTTTGAATTCGACCATTGTCACGTCGCGGGGGCGTCCTTCTACCGGACGAGCTTTCTCGGCGACACCTGGTTCCGTGAGGCTACCTTCGCCGGAAATGTGTGGTTCCACAAGGCGACCTTCGCTGGGCTTGCCGACTTCAGCGGGGCAGTCTTCGCTGGGCGAGCCCTGTTCGGCTCCGTGGCCTTTGCCGGGGACGTCGGATTCGGACGGGCGATCTTCACCGGAGACGTGTGGTTTGAAGGAGCGGCCTTCGCCGGAGACTCTACATTTGAGGATGCGGTTTTCAATGAAAACCCCGAACTGGGCGGGATATTGGTCACGGGTGCCGGACGGCATGTGTGGCCGGAGGGTTGGCGTGTGCGCGTAGAGCCGGATGGTACTCGTCGCCTGCAGTGCACCTCCCCTGCAGACCGTGAGCCAGTTGTCACGGAGCAGGAGGATGTCAGTGCCGACGACAGAAATATGTGTGAGCCGTGACCAGGGCACTTGGCTCGATGCTCCAACAACTAGCAAGACCGGCCACCCCGGCCTAGCGGTTTTCAAGACCGCTACGGTTACTCCACCCGCACGACCTCTGACCTGGGGCTAAGCTTCGAGTAGAGGAAGAGCCCGGGAAGATCATCCCGCGCATCTCCCGCGGTCACCATCTCCACAGCTGACGCTATAGCTTCAAAGTCTCGGCATCTTCCAACGCCCTAGGTTCCTCAGCATGGGTGAGGGGGTCTGTCCAATCAACGGTGTAACTCGGTCTTGATGGGTTCTATCGGGCGGTTGGGGTCAGGCGGCCTTCGAAGGTGATGGCGAAGGCGTTCAGGGCGGCCTTCCATCGAGTCACCCAGCGTTTACGGCCCTTACCGGTCGGGTCCAGGCTCATGACCGCCATATAGACGCACTTGAGCGCGGCCTGCTCGTTGGGGAAGTGGCCGCGCGCCTTAACCGCCCGGCGGATCCGGGCGTTGACCGACTCGATCGCGTTCGTCGAGCAGATCACCCGCCGGATCTCGACATCGAAGGACAAGAACGGCACGAACTCCGCCCAGGCGTCCTCCCACAGTTTCACGATGGCCGGGTACCTACCGCCCCATGCCTCGGCGAACTCGGTGAACCGCTCGAGCGCGGCGGCCTCGGTCGGGGCGGTGTAGACCGGCCGCAGCGCCTTAGCGATGGCGTCCCAGTGCTGGCGTGCGGCGTAGTGGAAGGAAGCGCGCAGCAGGTGCACCACACAGGTCTGCACCACGGCCTGCGGCCAGACCTGCTCGATGGCCTGCGGCAGCCCTTCAAGGCCGTCGCAAACCAGCATGAGCACATCGGCGACGCCCCGGTTCTTGATCTCGGTCAGCACGTGCAGCCAGAACTTGGCACCCTCACCGGCGTCACCGGCCCACAAACCGAGGATGTCGCGCTCACCGTCAGCGGTGACCGCCAAAGCGATTTAGATGGGCCGCTTGGCGACCTGCCCATCGCGGATCTTCACGTGGATGGCGTCGATGAACACCACCGGATAGACCGCATCCAGGGGGCGGTTCTGCCATTCGGCCATGCCCTCGATCACCTTGTCGGTGATGGTGGAGATGGTCTGCTTGGACACCTCCGCCCCATAGACCTCGGCCAGGTGCGCCGAGATCTCCCCCGTCGTCAGGCCCTTGGCAGCCAGCGAGATGACCATCTCATCCACGCCCGGCAGGCGCCGCTGCCGCTTGCGCACGATTTTCGGTTCGAAGCTGGCGTTTCGGTCTCGGGGCACGTCGATCTCGACCGGCCCGACGTCGGTGATGACCGTCTTGGTCCGGGTGCCGTTGCGGGTGTTGCCGCTGCCACGGCCGGACGGATCGTGTTTGTCGTAGCCGAGGTGGTCGGTGAGTTCGCCTTCCAGTGCTGACTCCAGCACCAGCTTGGTCAGCCGACCCAGCAGCCCGTTCTCACCGACCAGCTCCAGCCCTTCGGCGCGGGCCTGGTCGACCAGCCGGGCCACCAACTCGCGATCCGACGCCTCATGCTCTTTCCGCGCCACCGTGGCGTCCTCCAGGTCCAACACTTCGGATGCCTGGATCACCGTACTCGTCACAGGTGTCTCCTTGATCAGGAGTTACACCGTTGTTTTTACAGTCCCGGGTGAAGGTTGCGGCGGCTGGTCAGCGTGGCCGATTGTTTCTCGCTCAGCGCACAACGGTGGCCCTCCAGTACGGCCCGCACTGGAGGGTTGTCCCATCAACGGCTCTATCGCAGATGTTCTTGCGGTCCCGTATTACCCAACCGTATGGGAGGGTGAGCGGAGTCAGATCACGGTCCCAGCGCAATTGACCGCGTCCACGCTTGTTGATCTCGATAGGCCGTGATCCTAGTGTCATGGGCGACAGGCACCGTGGGCGGCCATTCGGGTTTTTGCTGCTGCTGCTAGCGGCAGGTGTGGTGGCGGCGATGGTTCCCTTGACGCCCTCGACATGGCCGCTGGCGGTGCGGTTGGTGCTGCCCGTGTTGGGAGTGATCGCGGGCGGGGCTGCGGGGTCGTACGTCAGCGAATGGCTTACTGCCCGCCGGGCGGTCAAGGCGGCGAAAGCTGCCGCGGATGCCGAGAAGGATACGCGGCGGGCGGCGTTGGCGGCCACCAGTGAGGTGGCCGCATCAGGTGAGAGCGTGGCGGGATTGCTGCGTCCCGAACACGGGGTAGTCACGTTCGCCGGACGCGTCGAGGAACTGAAGGCTCTGACCAGCTGGTGCGAGGATGAGGCGGCGTGTCCGGTGCGATTGCTGACCGGTCAGGGCGGGGTGGGCAAGACCCGGCTGGCCTTGCATCTGGCCGAGTCGCTGCCATTCATGGACTGGGAGTGCCGGCAAGTCCGGCCGGGACAGGAGGTGGCGGCCATCCAGGCCGCCAGCCAGGTGGATCAGCGGGTTTTGCTGCTCGTCGATTACGCCGAGACCCGCTCCGAACTGCCGGCCATGCTGGCTGAGGTGGCCCGCCTGGAAGCTACTGGGGATGCAGGCAGGCTGCGAGTTTTGCTGCTGGCCCGTCAAACGGGTGACTGGTGGACGGAGCTGGACACCGAATCAGATGCGGTCCGGGCTCTGGTGGCGCGCACCCCGGTGCTGGAGTTGGCACCCGCGTTGGATGCCAATTGCAGCGATTTTCAGGTGATCGAGGAGGCGCTTCCGTTCTTCGCGGCGGCGCGGGGCCGTCCGATACCGCGAATGTCCTTCACTGTCACTTCGGCCGAGCGGTTGCCGGTCCTGGTGTTGCACGCGGCGGCGCTGGTGGCGGTGCTGGACGAGAAACAGGGGACGGCCGGGGGCCGGGCGGCTGCGGACTTGGGGGTGTTGGACCGGCTGTTGGGGCACGAACGTCGGCTGTGGGACAAGACTGCTCGGCGCGCTGGGGCGGGGGTTGCTCTGCCGGTGCTGCAACAGGTGGTCGCCGCTGTGGCGCTGCTGCTGGATGCCCAGGACCATGATGAAGAGGCCGTGCGGGCGGTGGTGCGGCGGGTGCCCGACCTTGCGCGAGCCGATGATGCGCGGGTAGGGGCTGTGGTGCGCTGGCTGCGGCAGGTGTATCCCGGCGAGGGGGAACAGGTGAAGGCATTGCGGCCTGACCTACTGGCCGAGCGACACGCCGCTAATGAGCTGGCAGCCAGTTCACTGCTGCGCCAGGCATGTTCAACCGATTTGACAGAGCGGCAAGCGGTGCAGATGTTGACGGTCCTGGCCCGCGCCTGCGCCCATCACGAGCAGGCTGCCGGGCTCATCGAGCAGGCGTTGCGGCAGGACCTGACGGGTCTGGCCGCAGCGGCGATCGTGGTCGCGGTCCAGACCGCCCCCGCCCTAGGTGATCTGTTCGCTCATGTGCTGGAAAACGCCCCGGCCGCCGTGGCCGATCTCCAGCAGATCGCCGACATGATCCCTTACCCGACGGTGGCCTTGGCCGCTGCTGATGCGGTGGTGACCCGCCGGGTCCGTGACCTGCTACCCGCCGACACCGATCCGGCTCAAATAGCCGAATGGAGCAGCAAACTCGCCACAGTCCTAGCCCAACTAGGTCGGCGAGAAGAGGCTCTGGCAGCCGTCACCGAATCCGTCACCATATATCGGTCTCTAGCCGAGACTCACCCTGATGCCTTCCTGCCCGACCTCGCCGCCACGCTGAATAACCAGTCCAACTGCCTGTCGAGCCTGGGGCGGCGAGAGAAAGCACTGGCCGCGATCGAAGAAGCCGCCAACCTCTACCGCACCCTGGCCCAGACCCACCCCGACGCCTTCCTGCCCGACCTCGCCAGGTCACTGAGCAACCAGTCCAGCTACCTGTCGAGCCTGGGGCAGCGGGAGAAAGCACTGGCATCGGCCGAAGAAGCCGTCCAGATCCGCCGCACCCTGGCCCAGACCCACCCCGACGCCTTCCTGCCCCACCTCGCCAGCTCGCTGAACAACCAGTCCAACTGCCTGTCGAACCTGGGGCAGCGAGAGAAGGCACTGACCGCGATCGAAGAAGCCACCAACCTCTACCGCACCCTGGCCCAGACCCACCCCGACACCTTCCTGCCCCACCTCGCCAGCTCGCTGAACAACCAGTCCACTTGCCTATCGAGCCTGGGGCAGCGAGAGAAAGCACTCACCGCGATCGAAGAAGCCGTCCAGATCCGCCGTACCCTGGCCAAGACCCGCCCCGACGCCTTCCTGCCCAACCTCGCCCACTCGCTGAACAACCAGTCCACCTGCCTGTCGAGACTGGGGCAGTGGGAGAAAGCACTGGCATCGGCCGAAGAAGCCGTCCAGATCCGCCGCGCACTTGCCGAGACCCACCCCGACGCCTTCCTGCCCGATCTCGCCATGTCGCTGAATAACCAGTCCAATTGCCTGTCGAGACTGGGGCAGTGGGAGGAAGCACTGACCGCGATCGAAGAAGCCACCAACCTCTACCGCACCCTGACCCAGACCCACCCCGACACCTTCCTGCCCGACCTCGCCATGTCGCTGAACAACCAGTCCACATGCCTGTCGGACCTGGGGCAGCGGGAGGAAGCGCTGGCCGCGATCGAAGAAGCCGTCCAGATCCGCCGCGCACTTGCCGACACCCACCCCGACGCCTTCCTGCCCGATCTCGCCAGCTCACTGAACAACCAGTCCAACTGCCTGTCGGACCTGGGGCAACGGGAGGAAGCGCTGGCCGCGATCGAAGAAGCCGCCAACCTCTACCGCGCACTTGCCGACACCCGCCCTGATGCCTTCTTGCCCGATCTCGCCAGCTCGCTGAACAACCAGTCCACATGCCTGTCGAGCCTGGGGCAACGGGAGGAAGCGCTGGCCGCGATCGAAGAAGCCGCCAACCTCTACCGCACCCTGGCCCAGACCCACCCCGACGCCTTCCTGCCCCACCTCGCCACGTCGCTGAACAACCAGTCCACATGCCTATCGAGCCTGGGGCAGCGAGAAAAAGCACTGGCATCGGCCGAAGAAGCCGTCCAGATCCGCCGCGCACTTGCCGACACCCGCCCCGACGCCTTCCTGCCCCACCTCGCCGACTCGCTGAACAACCAGTCCAACTGCCTGTCGAGTTTGGGGCAACGGGAGGAAGCGCTGGCCGCGATCGAAGAAGCCGCCAACCTCTACCGCACCCTGGCCCAGACCCACCCTGATGCCTTCCTGCCCGACCTCGCCGACTCGCTCAACAACCAGGCCAACCGCCTGTCGGACCTGGGGCAACGGGAGGAAGCGCTGGCCGCGATCGAAGAAGCCGCCAACCTCTACCGCACCCTGGCCCAGACCCACCCTGATGCCTTCCTGCCCGGCTTGGCGAGAAACCGGGCCGCGAAAGGAATGGTCCTGCTACAGGACGGCAATGCTGTCGAGGCGATTCCCTTCCTGCTTGAGAGTCGGACGGTTGCCGTTGAAGCAGGGCTGGACGAGTTGCTCCCGCCTGTTGCAGGCCTACTCCGCGAGGCCTATCAGCACAACCCGGAAGGCGTTGCTCGAGTATGGCGTGAGATAACCGAAAGCGACCTGCCGAGGTGGGTGACAGACATCTAGGAATCCCTCACGGATGTGGCGTGCGGGTGCCGGCCACGACCGGTGGAAGAGCTGTACCGCTGCGACTGGTGTCCGCCCGGCGGGACGTCGCCCGGGTAGTAGGCGAGACGACTCCGTTAGGCAGTCGCAGCGGTCTCGCGTCTGGGCTGCTGCGCTCAGCCTGGTACTGCGGTGGCGGCGAGATTGCCGAAAATTCCCGAGAGAACCAACGCAGCAGGAGTTACCCATCGAATGCTTCTGGTCATAGGACCGTCTCCTCTCTCCTCAGCCTCCGTCAGACGGAGACCAACGAACATGAGCAGGTAGGACAGCCCGCACCACCACACTCCCAGACCCGGCGTTACCGGGCTCAACGCAGCAGCGCTAGCAAGTATCTCACCAGGCGCCGCCTGACAGCTCTTCGCTCTGATCTCCGTCTCCCCTCGTCCCATCGCGAAGCGACGGCGGGCCGGCAGGACGGAGGGTCAAGCCCTGCCTCGCGTGTATCTGTTCGAGGATTACGGGTTGTAGATCACCGTCAGTGTCTGCAGCTCAGAGCCTATATGCCTTGATCTTCCTCTTTTCCTTCCTCGAATGAGGTACCGTATGAGGAAGTTGAGCTTCGGAGGCAGGATGACCGGGTCAGCAAGAGAGTCGGCGCAGCCAAGACGTGTGATCCCCATCGAGGACACACCTCTCTATCTGGAAGATCTTGGGCTGACTGTAGAGACGATCCACCGCAGCATCGAGATCGGGGACACCGCTCGTCGGCGTGTACAGCACCGCGTCTACCCCTCTAGCTACCCCGGTATGGTCATGTGGGCCGAGACGCTGGCCGCGCTTCGACGAGAGCTGCTGAAGCTGCGCCAAGGGTGGCGAATCGGTAAGAGCAGCAACTACGAGACTGTCTACTCCGAAGAACGCGGAATTGCCTTCGCGGTGGTTGCCGGCGACTCGTATACAGGCATACAGGGAGCGCGCGATCCCAAACTAGCAAGGAAGCGCGGGCGAAAGACCACGGAGCGGATCAACCGCAATGCGCGGTATATTCAAGTGCCACTCCCGGGCTTCGAAACCGAGGAAGACGAACTGGCCGCACCGGATGAGGTGTGTCAAACATGGTTCATAGTCCTCCGCCCTACGTCAAAAGAAATCCGAATTGAAGTATCATATCCAGACTCCATAGGCGATCACGGCTACGTGAGTGGTTGGGACAAGAGACTTCTTGTCACACCTATCCCGATTTCTGGCGCTGTAGCGCCGATAGCTATAGATGAGGACCAAGACGATGACGGAGAAGACCTGGTCGGACGCCCCCCAAAAGATTAGCCAATCGTTCAACCCGTCACGCCTAACCTTGGCGCGAGAACGTCGCGGGCTCACGAAGCAGGGGCTTGCGGAGCTTTGTGGGGTTTCCAGGAGAACTGTGAGCTCCTGGGAGGCAGGATCCGTAGAAAATCCGCCAATCGATCTACTTTCTGCGGCTCTTGACTTTCCGGCCACTTTCTTTCTTCTGGACGACACGTCCATCGTGAAGGAAGAATCGGCGAGCTTTCGAGCAATGTCGTCCATGACCGCCCGCCAAGTACATAGAGTCTTGGCGGCAAGTACGCTATCTGTCGAGTTGAGCAAATGGATTGATGCACACTACACTACCCCAGCGTCCGATCTCCCAGACTTTTCGGAAACAGATAACCTCTCTCCCGCTATAGCCGCCGAAAGTCTGAGAAGAATCTGGGGGTTGCCTGATGGCCCAATTAAGAACATGTTGGGATTGCTGGAGCGGAAGGGAGTTCGCGTATTCTCCCTGCCGTTTGAGGATCGCGAGGTTGATGCGTTCTCCTTCTGGCTAGAGGACCGCCCTTTCATTTTCCTCAACACCAGTAAGACCGCCGAGCGTATGCGCTTTGATCTGGCCCATGAACTTGGCCACCTACTCCTACACAAAACACCCGAGACTCCCAAGGGGAAGCGAATCGAGCAAGAAGCTCAGGATTTCGCCTCAAGCCTTTTAGTCCCAGCAGATGATCTATATGAGCAAGTTGTTGGACAATTGAGACTGGATGACGTCTTCACACTGAAGAAGTACTGGAAGATCTCTGCCGTGGCGATGACGCAACGGCTGTATCAGCTCGCCATAATATCAGAATGGTCACATCGAACATGGATGGTGGAGCTATCACAGCGCGGATACAGAACTTCCGAACCTGACGGAATTCATCCAGAAACTTCTCGGCTCTTCAAGCAACTCTTCCAGCTAGCTCGACAAGACGGCTGGTCGCTCCGTCGTATAGCAGACTCCCTGCATATCCGAGCAGCTGATCTCGATGCAATGGTATTCGGACTTGCTGTGACGTCTGCACCTGCACTACGGCTGCCGGCCACGTCCAGTAATCTCGCGAAAAACACCGCGTTTGGCTGACACTAACGGGTCAGTAGGATGCACACAACCCCCCAATTAGTATAGGCGACTCATGCACGAACCAACTTATGGCGGAATCCCCCTCGGCCGCGAAGCTGGCGCCGCCTTCTCTCTTCAAACGGTCGCCAGAGACTCAGCGATAGCGCACGTAGACGGATGGGAGGTAGAAGTTCGCAAAGACCAAAAAATCGTTGTGGCTCGCGGGGGAAAACTTAATGGCTACGATACCGCTTTTCGCTCTGGACTAGATGCCGCCCAAAAAGGGCTTGACCTCATGAGTATGAGCGGGAAAGACAACCTCGCAATTAAAAGCTGGGATATGGAGCATCTTGCGTGGTGGCCAGAGCCAAACGGTACAGTGCTACGACAGGTCTTCTTCCTCTCAACGAAGATGAGCGTGGGTGCAGTAACCGTTTTAGTACGAGACTCTACCGGTAACGTGGTTCCCTCGCCTCTTTCACCTCCGCCTGTCTGGCATGAAAGCTTTCGATATTTTCGACTCTCACAAACGACCGAGGATCTATTCGATGCCTTTCGGAATGCATACCTAGCACTGGAATCAGTGCTGAGCAGCATTGCCCCGCAGAGGATCAGACCGAATGGAAGGGTAGGGGAAGGGGAGGGAGAGTGGTTCGAGCGAGCGTTGACAGAAGCAGATAAAGTGGCGCCCCTGGCCGATTTTGTCCCACCTGGCACGTCCGACCCTGTCCAACATCTGAAGCAGGAACTGTACTCGGACATGCGAGGCGCGATGTCCCACGCGAAGAGTGGCCGAGCAATTCTGCTACCTCAGACCGAAGCCGATCGCGCGAAAGTAACAGCTAGTCTCTCAACTCTGACTCGCCTCTACCTGACGCTGGTCGAGAAGCATCTCCAAATGCGCCGTTTGGGAGGAGGGATAACAGCAGAAGGCTTCCGTCTAATGGCTACGTCTGTTTTCGACGCAATGACGCTGAGCTTGAGCGACGACGAGTCAGAATTGACCGACTCGGATATTCCACCGAACACTCTAGTCGCCCTCACTCCGAGCGGCCCCACGGAGAACCCACGAGCCTTTGTTCTGACAAGATTGTGGTCGCTAAATACCTCCGACGTCAGGGGCATTGGCTTCATACGCAAGATCTGCGGTACTGACGCCAAAGGTAACCTTCTACTGACCGAGCGACTTGAGGATCGTCTCACGTTGCAGGGCGCGGTGCGCTTTGAGGCTGCGTGCGGAATCTTGGGCATGAATACGCAACAGCCGCGTAGCCTCTACTCGTACTGACAAGTGTGCTTTTCGCTTTCAGCAACCCTTCTGCTAGGGAGCGGTTGCTGCACGCCTACTGCTGTCCTGGTCTCTCGTGTGCCTTCGACCCTCTGACCTCCTGCTTGCAAACGGGAGCGGGCCACGACGTCGAGGGCTCCTCGTCCTGCTCGGGAGGCAGTTGAAGGCCGGTAACGGATGGCCATGTGAGGTGGGGTTGCTGTACTTCGCTGCGGTGCAGCAACCCCAGCCGCGGCGCGGAACCGAGCTACCTAACCTGTCTGCCCCACTCAGGAGTGTGCGCTGCTCCTTTGTGCTTCATGCCCTCGCTGGGTCCCGCGAGGCCTACGCCGTTGCCGGCTGTTCTTACGCTCCGATCTGGTTGTGCTGGAAGCCATCTGCGCGATGAAGGCCACTCCTACAAAGAGGGCGGGATAGGCGACGGCTGGCGCATCTGTTGCCGTGAGTGTGTGCATCCATGCCAACGTCCAGAGTGACGAGGCGAAGACAGCGGTTGCGGGGTCCTGTCCTCGCAACCATGAGAGGGTACGCTCGACGTGCTTCATCGGTGCCGTTCCTAGGGCTTGGTGAAGGTGGGAAGCGGCCCTCCGTTGCGCCGGGGGGCCGCTTCGTTTACTTAAGCAAGAGTGCCGTGTGAGGTGCCTGCCAGATGTCAGCATTTGGTTGACATCGGCTGGGACGGCTGGTGGTATAGCGGTCGTGGCAGCTGATCAATTACGCAACCTCTTAGGGGCTCGGTCGGAGACCTGCCTCTACCTCGCTAGCACGTTCGCGGGGATGGCTGATCCATGTCACCCCCTCGCCAACGATCCCTTCGTCTGGAGGGAGACATTCATTCGAGCGACTACTTTGGCCGTCGAAGCTCAAACCTGCGCTCTACTTCATTACGGTGGAGTTTCCTGGGATGTAATGGCTAACGGCTACGGTGTATCACGCCAGTCACTTCATCGCCGTCTCTCGAAGCAGGCAGACCAAGAGCTTGAATTAGCTCAAAGCTTTACCGACCAGCGAGAATCGCGGATTGAAGGCCATATCAGACATATACGATCAGTTATCGGCCACATGTCAGAAAGGCTTGACGCAGATATCGATAAAGGTGTCGAGATTTGGAGGGTGAGGCGGCGAAAGCCGCAGTGGTGGCACCTTCCAGATCAAGACAACGATGCATGGGGTGGGGTTTGGGTGCGCCGCTAAGCAAGGCACCCCTCACGTCCTGATCTCTCGTCTGCCGTCGACCCATCGCGAAGCGACAGCGGGCCGGGGACGGAGGGTCAAGCCCTGCCTCGCGTGTACCTGCTCCCGGTGACCTTCCTGGCGCGCTGGTTGTCCTGCCCTCACGGCTGGGCTTGACCTGGAGGAGCCGTGCTGCTGGGCTCTGCCTGGGTTGATGGCAGGCGAGTGATCAGGACTTCCACCCCAGCCAGCTACGGCGAAAGATACGCGCGGCCCCCCTCTCGGAGCCTGAGTGCCCCGGGGTTTGGGGCAGCGCCCCAAGGTTTTCCCCTGCTCTTTAGGAGAGATCGTCATCAGTGCTGCCGTCTGCGCCAGTTCGCCGACGTTGCGCTGCTTGCCGGTAGGGGTGCGCGACCGCCGAGGCGGGACCGGCCGAAGAGCCGCAGCCCGCCGACGGCGGGGCGCGCGGCCCGTGGCCGGCTGATGCTCGTGCTCGCGTGGTCTCCGGTGCGGGCCGTCGTGGCTTGGGCCTTTGGTGCGCTCTTCTGCTCTCTCCCCGTGCCCGCTCTTGGGCCGGGCTCCTTCGTGCTCCCCGCGGCACTCCCCGCCGAAGGCGGGCTTGACGACGTAGAGAAAATCCTCATCGAGCACGAATAGGGTCGCGGACCCGGCGAGGCTGCTCCTGCTCTTCAAGGATGCCGGGAGGGATGATGCCTGCTTTCCGGCTGCCCGATCAGCTCTGCTGTTCCTTGCTCGCTTCGATGATGGTCCGGTCTGCAGGGAGCTTGCGGACCTCGCCATCCGGCTCGGTGATGACCAGGATGGGGACGCCTTCGGCGATGCCGAGTTGCCGGCGCTCGGGTTCGGTGGGCATGCGGGCGGTTACCTGGGCGCCGGGTGCGATGGAAACGGTGACGGCCTCTCCTTGCTCGCGGACGCGTGAGCCTCGCAGCTCGGTCACGATCAGTCCCTCTCCCCTCAGTACGGCGATGGCGCGGCGTACCGAGTCGCGGGAGATGCCGTACTCAGCGACGTAATCGCTCTCGGCCGGGAGCCGCTGTCCGGGGCGGTACTCCCCCGCCTCGATTCGCGCCCGGATCAGATCAGCGAGTTGCTTGTAGACCGGGCGGTCGGCGCTGGGGTCGATCGTCATGACGCCGAAGCTACGTAGCAGCATAGGCGCATCCCATTGCACGTATGTACGTACATAGCTACTCTGACTAAGGAATGGTTCCCTCTTGATCGGGTGGCTCATGACGGTGCAGGACCTTGCAGCGCAATTTCCGGACTGGGTGATCTGGCGCGGGGCATGCGAGACCGGCCCTCAGGGCTGGTACGCAACGCGGCGCGCGGTATCGCTGAGCGCTGAGCAGCTCAGCGCTGGTCTGGCGCAGACTGTGTGGAGTGACGACGCGCCTTCCTTGGTGCTTGAGCTGGAGAGACAGCGCGAGATCGCCTCTCATCTCGCCCGCCAGGACGGTGAAGCGTGAGCTTGGTCAAGACGGTCGTACGTTCTCCCGCCCTGGTGGTTGCGGAGCAGCTCAGATGTGAGCTGGAGCGGCTGGGCGTCTCCGCCGACGTACACGAGGGCGACGGCTTGGCCCTGCTTTCGGTGTGGGTCCACCTTGTGGTGTGGTGTGAGCGGGGGCCGGAGGGCTGGCGCTACCGCTGGTGGACCGGTCGCGTTTCGCAGCGTTCGGGCCGGTGGGTCTACACCGGATGCAGGGCGGTGGCAGTGAAGACGGCGGCGCAGCGGATCGCCGCGCGCTATGCCGAGCTTCGCCGTGTTCCTTCGTCCTCCTCGCTGCCGTGGTGATGCCGGTGGCCAAGACGACTCCCCCGCCTGCGAATCGCCGTCCGCGGAAACCGTCTGATGTGCTTGAGCTGATCGCGGCCTGCGTAGGGATTCATCCGGCCGCCGAACAGCGCGAGTGTGAGGAAATCGAGTGGTTGGAGAGCCGGCCTCGGGCGGCTTCCGTCCGCGTCCGCCGGCACACCTGCGACTGCCAACCTGTGGTCTATGAGCTGTGCCAGGCGGGCGGCTTGATGTTCGTGCGGCGCTACGACCGCTCGGACGGGGTGCTTATAGAAGAGAGCGAGTGGGTTCGTCCCCCTGCCGCTGAGCACCTGTGGACGAGGATTCTGCTTGGTCAGGCGCGATGACGACGCATGCCGCCGGGGCTCGCCGCCGTCCCGCCAGCGCCGCGCAGAGGGTGCGGAGCTGGCGGGATGCGCCCACGTCGATGTTTGCTGGACCTCGACCGGTGATGACCCTCCCGGCGGCGCGCAGTGCTGCGAATGCGGCACCTGGTGGCGTGCTGATCTCATCCCTCCCGGCGTACGGCCACGTTGTCCGGCTGACGGGGTGCTGGGCTGACGGCCTTGGTCAGCACGAGGAACGCCTGAGTGATCTCGCGTGCGGCCGTCTCAACGTCCAGGCGGTCGGTGTCGATGCGGAGGTGGAAGAAGCCGTCGTCGGTGTTTGCGGTGAGGTCGGCGAGGGTCTCGTCCCAGGCTTTGAGCCGTTGGACGGTGTCGGCGTCTCCGCGGCCTTCCGAACGCTGCCCGCTGACCTCGCGGGGAGCCCACAGCAGCACGCGCAGCCACGCGTCCGGCCTGCGGCCGACGAGACGGCGCAAGTCGGCGATGTTGCCCATGTGCGCGACCGGTACCTGTCCGGCGGCGGTCATGTCCTCGATGTGCCGGCGGTCGACGGCGTACACGTTGCCGTACCGATGGGTCTCCAACAGCAAGCGGCCTTCGCGACGCAGTTCGTCGAGCCGCTCGGCGGTGACGAACTCGTAGCCGTCAGCGCGGCCGGCGCCGACCTTGAGCTTGGGCAACAGGCGAAACCGCGAATCGTGCCGGTGCATGGCGGCCGTGATAGTGCTCTTGCCGCTGGCGGGCGGGCCGTAAAGGACGACCCCCACGGGCGGCGCGGTCACGTCAGGATCCGCTTGAGCGACTCGCGCGTTTGGTCGGCGAGGGTGATCGCCGAGCCCAGTCGGTTGTCGACCGTGATGTGTGCGGTGGGCGGGCTCGCGTCGGTCTTGAGGCCGGAGACGTACTCGTCCCAGTTGGTGAGCTTCCAGGCGTCGCGGGCGGCTGCGCGGAACTCGATGTACTCGCGCATCGACTCGGGATCACAGCGGACCCAGATTGCGGCCACGTCGATGCCCTTGGCGGCGCACCGGTTCTCCAGGCGCTTGAACCATGCCTCGTCGTTGAGCTCGCTGATGAACGGCGCGGACAAGATTGCGGACGTACCCACGTGGAGGTTGTCCCACGCGGTCTCCATCAGGCACCGGTACTCCAGGGGACGCACCTCGGTCAGGTACAGCTCGCTGTGCCGGTCGTTGGGGTCGCCGCCGAGCGAGACGAGGAGGCGTTCGGTCATGGAGCGGGTAATGGAGTCCTTATCCAGGAACGCCCAGCCGGTGATGTCGGACAGGAAGCGGGAGAACTCGGTCTTGCCTGATCCGGCGTAGCCGCCGACGAGGGTCAGGATCGGCTTGGGGCTGCCGCCGCCGTGGCGCCTGCGCCAGGCGTCGACGATGCGGTTACGTAGGGCGGTCTGCTGGGGGTTGTCGGACTGGATGCCGTCGACGGAGACCTTGGCCAATGCCTCCTCGATGACCTGGGCGGCGGCGTTGTCGGCTGCGGGATCGGTGGGAGCGGGCAAATCGGAAATCATAATTTCCGCTTTCTCCGTTTCGCCGGGAAGGGGCGGCCGAAATCCTAGGTCGGGCTCGGTGGCCTGGTACATGAGGCAGTAGGCACGGCGGTAATGCGGGCCGGGATATATCGAGCCGTGCTCGTGACCCCACAGCGTTTGGAAGTTCGCCGCTGGCACCGCAAGGCCGTGCCGACGGGCGGTCTCTCGGAGCCGATCGCCTGCGGCCTCAAGAGTCAGGCCGTGGGCTTCACGGTGTTCCCGCAGACGGGAGGGGGTCCAGCCGGGCCGCTGGGTCGCCTTCATTGCATCCCTTCACGTTCACACTCTCGGGTGGGTCGTGCGGTGGTGCATGTGAAAACGTACGTGTAAACCGCTGATGAGACGGCGTGAAGAAGCTTAGTTAAGGGTGCGTGATACAGAAAAGCCCGCGATCACGGTGAACTAGCGGCATCCCGAAACCGGGAAACACCGACCGCAGGGAGCCACCGTGAACACGAGCGACGAGACCACCCGGCGCATCATCGCCGACCTACGGTCGCTGCGCGCCGAACTGGAAGAAATCACTTGCCGGGTTCACCAGATCGCTTCTGCCCTGGAAAGACAGCGGACTCAAGATCGGCAATCCGATCCCCCAGGTCCCGCAGGGCAGCACGCATCTCGGCGAGCTGCTCCATGATCTCCGAGCCGCCGGGCACCGCGGGAGGGCCGGCACTCTCCTGCTCGCGGACGAACACGCCCTTGCCCTGCTGACCGACGATCAGCCCCTCGGTACGGAGCACGCTGATCGCAGCTTTGACGACGCTCGCCGACACCTCGTAGCGCTCGCACAGCTGGTTGATCGAGGGCAGGGCCGTACCCGGCGGCAGCGATCCGCTGCGGATCTGCCCGCGTAGCTCGTCGGCGATCTGCATGTAGGCAGGCCGACCGGTCTTCTCGATCATCCCGACCCTCTCACATTGCCAGCAGTACACCTTAATCACGAAAGCCCACATCAACCAAGAGTTCCAAGTAGTCCTTGACAACTTGGCATACTAAGAACACCATGAGTCCTAAGAGAGCTCGTCTCGGAAGGAACAGACCATGCGCACCATCCCCATCCCTGTCGACGTTTCCAAGCTGCACATCACCTGCGCCAAGGCCGCCCGCCCTCGTCTGGTCAGCAAGGAGACCGGCGAGATCAAGCGGGACCGGGACGGCAACACCATGTACGAGGTCACGCTGCTGATCGAGGACGACAACGGCCGCATGGAGCTGGTCAAGGTCAGCACCACCCCCGAACCGCCCATCTCCCCCGGGGACGAGGTGGTCCCGGTCGGCCTGGTCGGCTACGTCTGGGAGCAGGCGGGCCGGTGGGGCATCGCCTACCGGGCCCAGTCGTTCCTCCCCGCGACGGCCGCCGCGTACGGGGCGGGGGTCGAGCGATGATCCACCTGCCCCGCCCAGTGCTGCTCGCCGTCGCCGCCCTGGTCGTCCTCGTCCTGTGGCGGCGGTGGGCGCCGGTCTCGTACTGGTACCTGTTCGTCTTCCCGCGTAAGGCAGTCTGGCTGCGCTGGTCCTGGCGGCACGTGGCCTCCGGCTGCGGGCTGACCAAGAAGCGTCAGCGGTGGTGGTTCACCACCGTTCCGGGTCTGGTGGCCTCGACCGGGGTCGTGCGGGTCAAGCGACGCTTCCAGCGGGTCGCCGTCGACACCAAGCCGTGGATGGGCCTGCCCCGCCCGGTCCGGCACGGCTTCCGCATCACCCTCCACCTGCTGGACGGGCAAATCCCCGACGACTACGCCAAGGTCTGCGATCGACTCGCGCACGCCTGGCGGATCGAGGCGGTCCGCGTCGTCGGCTCCCAGCCCGGCCGCGTCACTCTCCAGGGGATTACCCGCGACCCTTTAGCGCACGTCGCCCCCGCCGCACCTCCGCCTGAGCCGCGGGAGGGGTGGCGGGGTGAGGATCTGCTGCGGCCGGTGGTGGGGGTGCTGGAGACCGGTACCGCCTGGCGCATGGACTTCCGGCTGATCCCGCACTGGATGAACGCCGGAGCGACGCAGTCGGGAAAATCAAACCTGATCAACGCACTCATCGTCGGGCTCGCCCCGCAGCCGGTCGCCCTGGTCGGCTTCGACCTCAAGGGCGGGGTCGAGCTGTCGCCGTACGCTCCGCGCCTGACTGCGCTCGCAACCACTCGCGCGGAGTGCCTCGACCTGCTGGCGGACCTGATCGCGGTCATGGGCGCCCGGATGCTGGCCTGCCGCCGGCTCGGGGTGCGCGACATCTGGCAACTGCCGGACAGCGTGCGGCCCATCCCGGTCGTGGTCCTGGTGGACGAGGTGGCCGAGCTGTTCCTGACCGCCGACAAGGCCGAAAAAGACCAGGTCACCCGTACGGCTACCGCCCTGCTGCGCATCGCGCAGCTCGGCCGCGCCTTCGGCATCCACCTCGTGCTGTCCGGCCAGCGGATCGGCTCCGACCTCGGCCCCGGCGTGACCGCGCTACGCGCCCAGATCGGCGGGCGGGTCTGCCATCGGGTCAACGACCCCGAAACCGCGGTGATGACCCTCGGCGACCTCGACCCTGACGCGCTCGTCGCCGCCCGGTCGATCCCGCCGGAACTGCCCGGCGTCGCGGTGATCACGGGCAGCGATGGCCGCTGGTACCGCGCCCGCTCCGGCTACGTCTCCACCTTCACGGCTGAGCAGGCCGCCGAGGCTTACGCCGACATCACGCCCTCGTGGGCGCAGGTCGCCGCCTCCGGCCTCGGCCACGAACTGCCCGGCAGCGCCGAAAGTCCGCAGATCGCCGCCTAACCCGATCCCACCGAGCGAGAGGAGGTCCCCGATGCCTGCGCCCCTGTCCCGCCTGGCCGTACGGCTGGCCGACACCGGCCCCGTCCTGGTCCTGGCCGCCATCGCCGGGGCGGGCAGCTTCACCCACATCCGCGACACCGCCGCCGCCAGCGGCCAAACCGGGTGGATGTCGTGGGCCGTGGCCGTCTGCGTCGACCTCACCTGCGTCATGGCCGCCCGCGAACGCCAGCGAGACAAGAAGGCCGGACGCATGCGGCGGGGCTGGATCTCCTGGCCCACCCTCGTCCTCGTCGCCGGCATCGTCCTGTCCCTGGCCGCCAACCTCCACCAGGCCGACCCCACCCTGTGGGGCTGGCTCACCGCCGCCACACCCGCCGGGGCATTCCTCGTCGCGGTCTCCATGCTGGAGCGCCGGGCCTCCGGTCCCCGCCCCAACCCGTCCCCGGCTCCGTCCTCGTCCGCCGTCCCGTCGCCCTCGCCAGTCGCCGCCTCGTCCTCCGTCCCCGCGCTCGTCCCCTCCGAGCCGGACGGCAGGGACGGCAACCAGGATGGCCCGGGACCGTCCCCGGCACTGGTCGACTACGCCCGCCGCGTGGCCGACGAACACCACGCCAAGCACGGCAAACCCATCACCCGCGACCTGCTGCGCGCCCGCCTCGGCGTGTCCAACCAACTCGCCTCCGACCTGCTCCGCACCCTGCGGACCACACCGGACGCCCTGTGAGAGGAGATCCCGTGTCCACCACCGACCACCGCACGGCCACCATCGCCGGCCTCCGCGCCCTGGCCGACTTCCTGGACGCCAACCCGGACGTCCCCGTCCCGCGCACCTCCATCAGGATCACGTACTTCCCTCAACGGACGGACGACGCCTTGATGCGCGCCGAGATCGACCGCATCGCGGGACTGCTGGGCGCCGCCATCAACCCCGGAGGCCTGCTCTACAGCCACTACTCGACCAGTCTCGGCTTCGGCCCGGTCCACTACGAGGCGATCGCCGTCCTCGCCGACGCCCGCGCGCGGTACGAGGCGGTCACCTCCTACGAGGACTGCATCATCCCCGACACCACCGTCAACCCGGCCCACGCCGCCTAACCAACGGAAGGAGGTACTCGATCATGCGCATCCGAATCGACGGCACGGACGCCGAGATCGCCTACGCCGTGAACAAGATCCGCACCATTCTCCCGGTCGGCTCCGTCTCGCCGATCGTCCGGCGTCGCCGCCGGGCCTACACCTGGCGCGTGTTCATCAACACCGCGCCCAAGCGCACCGAAACGAGGTGGATCGCGTGACCACCCCAAACGAGGACGCCCCGGCCGTCGAGATCACTCCGAAGCGCTGGCAGTGCTGCCACTGCGGCGGGGGCGGCCTCGACAGCTACGGCGAGACCTGCCGCCACTGCGAGGGCCTCGGCTTTTGCTGACCGCCCGCACCGCTGATCACAGCGCCCCCGGCGTGACCACACATCCGCCAAGACGTCCGTCACGTCGGGGGCCATCCCACACCGAACCCAACAGCCCGGAAGGGACGCACCCATCATGCCAACCAAGCACGCCATCGCCGGACTCATCACCCGGCTCCACGACCCCCAATACGCCCGGTGGGCGAGTCAGATCCGCCGGACCGGCGGCTGCCGCCAACCGATCCACCTGCGCGGCAAGGTCGAGCACTACGACCGCGCCACCGGCCAGCTCCTCCACCGCTACAGCACCCGCCTTGAACCGGACGGCCTCCTGCGCGTCCCGTGCAAGACCCGCCGCGCCTCCCGCTGCCCCTCCTGCGCCGAGACCTACCGCGCCGACACCTACCACCTCGTCCGCGCGGGCCTCGTCGGAGGCAAGGGCGTCCCCGAGACGGTCGCCTCCCACCCGTGCCTGTTCGTCACCCTGACCGCGCCCTCGTTCGGTGAGGTGCACTCCCGGCGGGAGAAGGACGGCCGCGTCCTACCCTGCCACCCCCGCCGGGACGCGGAGACCTGCCCGCACGGGCGGGTCATGTCCTGCGCGGTCCGGCACGGGGCCGACGAGACATGCCTTGGCGAGCCGCTGTGCCCAGATTGCTACGACTACACCGGCTCCGTGCTGTTCAACGCCACCGCGCCGGAGCTGTGGCGCCGCTTCACCCTGGCCCTTCGCCGGCACCTGGCCAAGCTCGCTGGGCTCGCCCAAAAGGACCTCGCCGCCCAGCTCGTCGTCTCCTTCGCCAAGGTCGCCGAATACCAGCGACGCGGCGTCGTCCACCTGCACGCCGTCATCCGCCTCGACGGCCCGGACGGACCCACCTCCCCGCCCCCTGCCTGGGCGACGGTCGACGTGCTGAACCACGCCGTCCAGCACGCCGCCACCGTGGTCACGGCCAAGGTCCCCGCTTACGACGGCCAACCCTCGCGCGTCCTCCGGTGGGGTGCCCAGCTCGACACCCGGCCGATCACCATGGACGGCGAGCTGACCGAACAGGCGGTTGCCGGCTACATCGCCAAGTACGCCACCAAGGCGACCGAATGCGTCGGCACCCTGGACCGGCGCATCCAACCCCTGGAAGACCTCGCGGCCCTGCCCATTCGCGAGCACGCCCGGCGGCTCATCGCCGAATGCCTCCGCCTCGGGGCCTTCGACGAGCTGGCCGACCTCCGGCTGACCCACTGGGCGCACATGCTCGGATTCCGCGGCCACTTCTCCACCAAATCCCGCCGCTACTCCACGACCCTCGGCGCCCTCCGCGCCGCTCGGGCCGAGCACAGACGGGACGAGCAGATCAGCACCGGGCGGCTCCCCCTCTTCGACGAGGACACCGTCCTCGTCATTGCCCACTGGCAGTACGCCGGACAGGGCCTCTCCGCCGGAGACGCCATCCTTGCCGCCGCCATCACCGGCACTCCGCTGGCTGCTCCCGGAGGTCCTCATGACGCCTGAGATGCTCACCGTCCCCGAAGCGATGGCCGCGCTCAAGATCAGTCGATGGACGCTCTACTGCCTGATCCGCTCTGGCGAGCTGCCCTCAATCATCGTCAACGCACGCTGCCGCCGCATCCCTGTCGCCGCCCTGAACGACTACGTGACCCGACTGTGCGAGGAGGCCGCCTGATGGGCAAGCGCTCGAACGGCGAGGGCTCCGTCTTCCCGTACAAGGATGGGTGGGCCGGCTACGTCTGGGTGACCACTCCAGAGGGCAAGAGGACCCGCAAGTGGGCCTACGGCAAGACCCGTGAGGAGACTCACGCGAAGTGGCTCAAGCTCCACGAGCTGGCCAGCAAGGGGCCGGTGCCGACGAAACACCCTACGGTGGCGGCGTACCTCAATCGCTGGCTCGCCGAGGTCGTCAAGCCCAACCGCGAGCCCACGACCTACGCGGGTTACGAGGCGCTCGTCCGGCTCTACATGATTCCCGGGCTCGGCAAGAAGCGGCTCGACAAGCTGACCGTGCGCGAGGTGCAGACCTGGTTGAACACGCTTCCGATGCTCTGCACCTGCTGCGATCAGCAGAAGGATCTCAAGCGTCCGGAGGCTAAGCGGTGTTGTTCCAAGGGCAAGTGCTGCAAGAGCTACCCGTCTCGCGGCACCATCGCCAGCATTCGCCGGGTCCTGCGGTCCGCCATCGGTCAGGCCGTCCGGGAAGAACTGATCTCCAAGAACGTCGTGGCGTTGACCACGCTGCCTAGCGCGAGCAAGAGCAGCAAGAAGCGAAAGCACGACACGTGGAGCGTCGACGAGGCGCGCCGGTTCCTCGAACACCTTCGGGCCGTGGAAGAGCCGCTCTACGCAGCCTTCGTACTCACGCTGGCGCTCGGTCTTCGACGGGGGGAAGTCCTCGGCTTGACCTGGGATTGCGTTGACCTCACCGGCCAAGAGCTGTGGATCTCCCATCAGCTCAACCGCGTACGGGGCGAACTCCTCCACCGGGACACGACCAAGACTGAGGACTCGGCTGCTTCGCTTCCGCTCCCCGGGCTGTGCGTGACCGCCCTCAAGCACCGTCGACGCGTCCAAGACGACGCGCGGAAGGACGTCGGCGAGCGGTGGAAGGATTCCGATCTCGTCTTCACCACGAAGTACGGCACTCCGATCGAACCGCGGAACTTCAACCGGTCATTTGAGATGCACTGCAGGAACGCCGACGTACCGAGAATCCGAGTCCATGACACTCGGCACACCTGCGCCTCGCTCCTGGCTGCGCTCGACGTTCACCCCCGCGTGGCGATGCGCATCCTCCGCCACTCCCAGATCTCCGTCACCATGAACGTCTACACCCAGGTTCCTTCACCCGAGACCCGCAAGGCGCTTGATCGACTCAACCAGAATCTCGACACCTGAAGGTCTCTCTCTGACGCCCAGGAAGGCAGTTCGCCCGCCTTCCTGGGCGCATTGCACTATTCGGCAAGTAATGGGGTGAATAGGTAGGTTCTGGGGCCTTGCCAGAGCTGAGCGCGAGAAACGGGTGCCGACACCGCGAGTTTCTTAGCAGAGAGCATAGAGGTCCATACCGATATGCCAACGATCAGCGATGCCGCCGCAAGCCAGCAGACTGGTAGTTGGATGGTTATCCATCACGGTTATCCATCCTGGTTATCCGACGGGTCTACTAATGTTCCTGCTCCCGCGGCAACTCTTCGCAAGCCCAGAGGGCAGCGCTTTTCGACCCTCAGGTGCATCATTTAGACATGCCGAAGCAAAAGATCGCGGACTCCCGCAGCACCTTGCAGTACCTCCTTGACGGAGCCAAGCGCAAGGGCAGGGCGGCTCGCATCCGCACCTCCTTCGTCCAGATCCGCCTTCCCGACGGCACATCCAAGCCGGGGCCGTTGCGCACAATCGTCAAGAATCATGACGCAGTCGCGCTTGACCTCTACCTCCTCCTCATGGCGCTGGCCACCTCCCCGCCTTACGACGTCACACGTGACGCACGGTACTGGGCCCGGGCCCTTGACCTCGTCGACGACAAGGGAGACCACAACACCGGTGCGATCTCCAAAGCATGGGCTCGCCTGGAGAAGCTTGGGCTGGTCTCTCGCGCCAGGAAAGGCAACCAGGCCAGCATCACCCCACGGCCGGAAAGCGGCGAAGCTCCGCCTGAGGAGCAGTACAGCCCTCCGGAGGGCGGTGCTGACGACCTCTACTTTCGGATCCCCTTTGACTACTGGCTAGCGGATGATCCGCTGCACAAGCGTCTTGAGCCACGAGAGAAGGCGATGCTCCTCATCTGCCTGTCTCTTCTCAAAAAGTCCGAGTTCAAGCTGACCGCGGAGAACGTCGAGAGGTGGTACGGCGTCTCCGAGGACACTGCGCAAAAGGCGCTGAAGGGTCTAGTGGACAAGCGAGTCCTGATCCGACGTGACGCCTATCGGGCCACGGCAAGCGCACCAAAGGGCTACACGTACGACGTCTACTACCGACTGACAGCGCCGTTCGCCCGGCCACGGCAAGCGTCAGCACCCGCGAAATCGGGCGACTCCGAGGCGAGCGCTCAGTGACTCCCCATCCCTCAGTTCGCGGACCGCCGCCGGCGGGCTCGTCTACGTCATCCAAGGCGGCGGCTCCCGCAGGCACGGAAGCCGCCGCAAAAGATTCCCCACTGGAGAACCTGTGAACACCACCAACACTACCCATCCAATGGCCACCGAGCCGATCGAGGCCACGGCACACGCCAATGCTGACCTCGATATCCGCTTCACCGTCACCATCAAGGTCAAGCTGGCCCTGCTGCTCAGCGCGATTCCGGCGATCTTCATGATCTGGGAACTGACACATTAGCTCCCGTCAATCACGATGGCCGCGTCCAGCGCGCCTGGAGAAGCGAACGCTGGAGGCTGCACGCTGATCACCAGCTTGCCTGCATGCGAAGCCGTTGCTGTACGCGTTGCTGTACGAGAACGAGAAAGGCCCTCCCGGAGCTTCCGGGAGGGCCTTTGAGCTGGAGCCGCCTAAGGGAATCGAACCCTTGACCCCTTCATTACGAGTGAAGTGCTCTGGCCGACTGAGCTAAGGCGGCACGCCGCGAACGGCTTCGCACAGTCTACAGGGTCATCACGGTTCTCGTGCACTGCCGCCGCCGGGAGCGTCGCGGCTCTCTGATCCCGCTCCGGAAGCCGGATGCGCACCACGGAGATCGGTAAAACTTTTCCAGCCGCCTACAGGGTCTCCCTTTACCCGATGACCAGCGGAAACGTGGCATACCAGGCGCATCTGTCACAGGAAAACCGCCCCGTCTCGCCCGACGGCGCCCACGGGCCGCCAGACATTTGACCTCATCCTTCGCGGCCCTCGCCGGGAGGTCGCCGCCCGCCCTCGCCAGGCGGCATGCTGGTCCTCGTCACGCAGGCGACGGCAGGGGAAACGACAGGTATGCGATCGGCCGGACAGAAAGCGAAGGTCACACCGCTGCGTACGCGGTACGGCGGCGGTCCGAGCCGGCGGATGGCGGTCGCGGCGCTGGCCGCGCTGCTGCCGTTCACGGCGTGTTCCAGCCACGCCCCTGCCACCTCCGAGCAGCCGAGCACCGGCGCGCAGGCACAGCCGGCGGTCGAGGCGCCCACGGCCGAACTGCGCCCGTTCTACGCGCAGCGGCCCACGTGGCGCGCCTGCGGCGACGGCTTCCAGTGCGCCAAGATCCAGGTGCCCCTCGACTACAAGAAGCCCTCAGGCGAGCGCATCGAACTCAGCGTGATCCGCCTGCCGGCCACCGGCAAGCGCGCCGGCTCCCTGCTCATCAACCCGGGCGGGCCCGGAGGTTCGGGCATCCAGTACGCGCGGGCCGCCCGATCCGTGGTGAGCGACAAGGTGCGCGCCCAGTACGACATCGTGGGGTTCGACCCCCGCGGCGTAGGCGAGTCGACCCCCGTCACGTGCATGACGGCCTCCCAGCTCGACGCGTACATCGGGATGGACTCGAGCCCGGACACGCCGGCCGAGGTCACGGCGCTCGACAAGGAGTCCAAGCTGTTCGCCGACAGCTGCGGAGCCAAGTCGGCCCGTCTGCTCCCCCACGTCGGCACGGCCGACGCGGCCAGGGACATGGACGTCCTGCGCAGCGTCCTCGGCGACCCCGGTCTCACCTACCTCGGCAAGTCGTACGGCACCTACCTGGGCGCGATGTACGCCGACCTGTTCCCCAAGCACGTGCGGGCACTCGTGCTCGACGGCGCGGTGGACCCGGCCGTGCCGTCGTTGAAGTCCAACGAGGTGCAGGCGAAGGGCTTCGAGGTGGCGCTGAAGGCATTCGTCGAGGACTGCTTCCTCAACGGCTCCTGCCCCTTCAAGAGCCGTACGGTGGACGGCGCGATGCAGGAGATCAGCGATCTGCTGGCGAAGGCCGACAGGCAGCCGCTGAAGAACGACCTCGGCGACGGCCGGGTGGTCAACGAGGCCTGGGCGGTCATCGGCATCGCCACCCCGCTGTACGAGCGCACGGCCTGGCCCCGGCTGCGCGAGGCCCTGGGCAAGGCGATCAACGAGGGCAACGGGACGGACCTGCTCCGGATGGCCGACCTGCTCGTCGACCGGCGGTCCGACGGCTCGTACTCGAACCAGACCGAGGCGAACATGGCCGTCAACTGCGTGGACCACCCGTTCCCCAAGGCGCTCGACGCCTACCGGCAGGCCGCGGGCGAGGCCGCCAAGGCGGCGCCGCACTTCGGGCCGTTCGTGATGTGGGGTTCGCTGCCCTGCGCCTACTGGCCCGCGAAGCCCGTCGGCACCGACAAGCCGCTCAAGGCCGCCGGCGCGCCGCCGATCCTCGTCGTCGGAACGCTGCGCGACCCCGCCACGCCGTACGAGTGGGCTCAGGGGCTCGCCTCGGAACTGACCTCGGGCGTGCTCCTCGGGTACGACGGCGACGGACACACGGCCTACCGCAGCGGCTCCACGTGTGTGGACAACGCGGTCGACGACTACCTGCTCGCCCTGCGCGCTCCCAAGAACGGCACCGTCTGCCCAAAGACGGGCTGACGGGCGCGGCCCGGGAGCTCAGGGTCTCGAATGGTGCAGCTCGGTGATCGTCACGGTCGTGTCGAAGCCGAGCACGGGATCGGGAGCGTCGGACAGCAGGCTCTCGTACAGCGGCCGGTGGCGCGCCGCCTTCCTGGGAGTGCGGCCGTCGTGGCCGTACGCCGCGAGCAGGGTGCCCGCCCGTGCGGCGAAGCCGGTGTTCGCGGTGTGATCGATGACCACCTCTACATCGGTCTCGCCGAGGGTGAAGGTCGTCCCCTTGCTGCTTTCGCCCGTGAGCCAGCTCGATCGGAGCGAGGCCAGACCGGTCCTGCCGCGCGAGCGGTACTCGCAGGTGGCCCAGGCGCTCGCGCCGTCGTCCATCTGCCGGAGCGAGGTCAGCGCGCTCGGCTCGACGAAGCGGGCGAGCATGCTGAGCTGGTTCACCCCCGAGTCCATCCAGCTCGACACGTATGACGCGAACGCCTGCTCGCCTCGCAGGATGTACGGGTCGTAGAAGGCCGAGGTGACCCGGGTGACCGGACCCCACTCGGGATGCCGGGCGATCTGCTCCGCCGCCCACCGGACCTCGGGCGCGAACGCGAAGTGGTGCGCGGTGAACGCCCGGCCGCGGACGTCGGCCTTCCCGTCCAGCTCGCGGAGCCGGGCGAGCGCGGCGAGGTCGTGGACGAGCGGCTTTTCCACCAGCACTCTCGCCGAGGACAGCGTCAGCGCCTGCGTCGTCAGATCCTCATGCGTCTGCGTCGGAGTGGCGATCACGATCAGGTCCGGCTGGTGCGCGCCCAGCGCCTCGGTGAGGTCGCGGTAGTGCGCGGGCGTCGTCTCGCGGAACGCGGGCGGCTCCGTGACCTTGGGGTCGACGGCGAACTCCGCGACGACCTCGGGCCGCTCGGCGAGCACCTCGAAATGGCTGCGGGCGATGATCCCCAGCCCGACGAACCCAACCCTGACCCGATCGCTCATGAAAGGCGTCCTCCTCGCGCCAACCGTACAGAGGAGTACAGAGTCGTCCCGGACGCGGCGACCTCCTCAGCTACCGCATCCCTCTCGTCGACCCGGTCGGTGGCAAGGTCCACCACCCCCTGACCGACCAGGTGGCGACGTTCAACGTCAAGCCGGGCACGGGCAACCGCGGTTTCTTCTACGTGCCGGCGCCGCCGGGCGTCACGAGCGTGACCTTCGACGCCGGGGCTTTCGGAAAGATCGCCCACGTGCCCGTACGTTAATTTCCTTGAATGTGAAACTTTCACAAGCGGTGGTCCCTCAGCGGAACTCCGATACCCAGTTCGGCACAGGTGATCCGGCCGCTGACCGCCGCCTTCGCGGGCCCTGCGCCTTGACCGCCAATCGCGCATGGGGTTGGCTCCGCCACACGGCTACGGTCGCCATCCGTAAATTGTTAGCGCTCACATTACTTTACTCCCGATTAAAGCGCATGGAGAGCGACCACCACCTGAGGAGGCGCATGTGAGATCCGCTTTGTCACTGTCCAGGCGCACGGTCGCCTGGATCGTGGGCCTGCTGTGCGTGCTGGCGTTGCTCCCGGCGGGGGTGGCCAGGGCGGACAACCCGATCGTGCAGACCATCTACACCGCCGACCCCGCGCCGCTGGTCTACAACGGCCGGGTCTACCTCTACACCGGGCACGACGAGGACGGATCGACGTACTTCACCATGAAGGACTGGCGGGTCTGGTCGTCGGCCGACATGGTGAACTGGACCGACCACG